>CACYBZ010000090.1 GCA_902772795.1 uncultured Ruminococcus sp.
TTACTGATGGACGATGACAAAGAATGGGCCGAAAGCATGAAGAACATCTCTCTGGAAATAAAGAAGATGGTAGGGGAGTTTGATCTGGATAAAAGCGAGGTAGAAAACTTCATGGAACTTCGCAGCCATTTTGAAGACACAAATTGTGCCAACCTATTTGAAGAGTTTATTCAGGAGTGTGACAAGCAGATTGAGTATGACCTTCTGGAGACAATACACACAGATGAGGACGAAAAGAAACGACTCTTTTCGCAGATGTTGATAGCAGCAGGAGACTTAATGGATATAACGGTGAATTGGAAGGATGAGAGGGAATCGGCGTAAGATAAGAATAGAAAAATCTCATATTATTTGGAAATATTTCTGGGAAAAATGGGTGTGAGGAAAAATGGTTTTCTGTCCCCATAATAATGTTTTTATAGGGACAGAAATTAGGATTCTATAGCATATGTGTAAGATGAAAACCTAAATGTTGCTCACATTCATAGATTTTTAATCTTATATGCTGCTCATGTTCACTTTTTTCTCTTTGTTTTTCTGCATCTTCTTTTGTAAGGTACAAAGCTTTTGGATTTCCATTGGAATCTCGACAAAAACATGCATTATGTTTTACGTTTAATCGGGATTCTTCCGGTGCAAGATGATAAAGCTGACATTTATTACAGAGATAAGGATATAAACTTATTCCTCTTGTAAGGCGTTCATATGAAGCTGCAGAATAAGCTTCCTCTTCACAGTAATAAACAGAAAGTGGTTGGTTGGTTCTTTTACTGAAACATGTATCACTTTTCATACGTGTCCTCCAATATAGCAGAGGAGTTAAATTAAACATTTCCTCTGCTATGATAAAAGCTTACTTCTTGCCAGATGAAGTCTTATTACCAGAAGAATGGACAGCACGACTTGGAGGATTATTTCCTCTTCCATTACCACTTGGACGTCCGGTAGTAGAAGGCATTCTACCTCCTTCTGAATAATGAGAGTTTCCTGGTTTTACTGTTGTTTTTGCCATAATAGGCCTCCTATAAAATTGATTTTGTCTTATCAAGACATTTTAAGAATAAGAATAAAACAGAATTTTGTATGTCCATTTTTTAAGGGAATATTTTTTTGACGTGTTTCATGCTATAATTATATTTGTGGCACAAATTCCCTCTAAATACGGAAACGTTACATTAGGACAAATAGCTCATTTTTTAGTTCAACTTTGCGGAAAAGATGCATTGCTGGATATGGGCATATTTACAGATTCTGAGATAAATGATGCTTATAAAGAGAAGGGCTCATACTTAAAATTCAGGTATACGGATGAGAATTCTTTGTTTGGAAAAATTCGAAAGTTTTTCAAGGAATTAGAAACTGAATTTGATATTCCATTAAAAAAAGGAATAAGAAAAAAGAGTCTTGATGGGAAATATTTCGAAGAAGTAGCATTAAGTGATTTTCAATGGTTTTATTCACATATTGTATGGCATTATGTAATACAAATATGCGGAACCAGACCTTTTGATAATTTTCAGAATAATCTATCTAAAAAAATATTGTATGATTATTTGTTAAAACAACCAGATTCCTATATTCCTGATTATATCAATTTTTGTAGCACACTTACATTTGGTGAGTTGATAGAAAGCTTTGTAAAAGATGAAAATTTTACCTACGAAGAGTTTTACTCACTGATAGAAAAGAGTTTACCTTCTGATGATAAAGATGATAGGGGAGAATATGTAAAAAAAGCATTACAAAAATCAAGAAAAGAAAATACGAATCCTGCATGGAAAGTATTTTATTCATTGGTAAGAACAGTAAAAAAATATAGCAAAGAATATGTATCCCTTTTTCTGAATTATTACTTTTATAGAAATTTTAAGACTGCTATAGAATGGATTTCAATTACAAAAACAGATTTATATAATCTTGAAAACTTTTGTTCAAACTATGATGCTAATAAGGTTTTCTCATTTATAGATGAAAATGTCTCAATGGATAAGATAAAAACTATTGTAAAATATGGCAATTTCTTTGATAGCATATCATCTAAAAATACAGAATCAAATCTTAATATCTATCAAGAAAATATGAACAATATAAGAAATGACATACCGCATTCTATTTCATTCTGGGAATATTGGTTTTGCGCTAAAGATTTTGTGTTTCATTATCTAAACTCTGGAAATTTAGCAGATTTACATAAAGCAGTAGAGTGGTACCAGAGAGCTTTTAATATTGGTAAGTATTTCATGGGCAAAGATTCCGAAGGATTTATTCATGAAGCAATAGTCGTATCAATCTATTATGATATGAAAAATGACCCCAAGAACGCGAGAACAAGAATCCAGAAATGTTCATTGTGTAATACTGAGACAAAAACCCCTTTAGATAGGATAACAAAAGATTTCTACGATTTCGGAATTGCATTTGATTTATTACTCGGTGAAGCTAATGAAGCAACGACCCTTTTTTATCAATGTTATAATAATTTTTGGTGCTATTTTATTCCGGAAACAGAGGGTGCAAAAAAGATAAAAGAAGACGATTTATTTCAAAATGCAAATATCGAACCGGTTGGAATATCAGAAGAGGATTCAATCTTTAAAACCAGGGAAACTTTATTAAATATTTCAGATAAAAGAATTAATAATATACTTCCTACAACACATAATGTTGCATATACACCTATTTCAACAGCAATAATGCAGGAATTCCTTGATATAGTCGAAATATATTTAGATAAGCAAAAGTATCCTTCTTTGAATTTAAATGTGCCTAATACAAATAATTGCTACCCAATACATGAACTTATTACAAAATATATAAATGGAAGGGGAGATAAAACAAAAGAAAAAGAACTCATATTAAGGATTTTGGAAAGAACAGAAAAGAGAAGCCTTTTTACACAAACAAATCGACAAAGATTTTCCCCTCTGCAGATAGCTATCGAATCTTTAGATTTAGATATTAATAAAGAATTCTTGAAAAAAATGTTTGAAAATCAAAAAATTCCTGATGATTTTTTAATATCTCCAGATGAAGTATCTCCTTTGTACTATTCTATTATAACAAAACATCGGCTTACGAATTTAAAATCATTTCAGAAGAATAGAGATATAGGAAATATCAATTATAAAAATTTATTTGCCCCTGGATTGTCAGATTCTGAGAAAGAAAAATTTGATACCACATCTGTATATATGGGTAAATTACTTAAAGCAATTGAAGATATAGAGAGTCATATTCCTAAAGATGAACTAGCAGAAATAAATAGGCAAATAAATAAAAAAGTAGATGATATTATAGACTTATATATAGAGAATACAGACAACATAGATGGTTTTATTTCTTATAGCATGAGAGATCCATTGATAAATAATCAAGGGTGCACGGTATTGCTTTATGCATGTGAAATTAACGATGTTGAATTGTGCAGAAAACTTGTAAAAAACGGAGCTAATATTAATCGTATAGTAGGAAAGGTTGAGGCTCTTAAAAATCCTGATGGGTCAAATATGTGGATGCCTAATAATTTCATTCAAAGGTGTTTTGGCTTTTGTTCATGGGATTGTCTTGAGTTTTATTTAAAAGAAAATAAGTCCGAAGCTTCAGAAAATATGCATAGAAGGGATTTTAATATGACTTATTTGGTAGCATTTCTCATACAAATGCTAGATGAAATACAAAAAAATCCTTCAGTTCGCAATGATAATATCAATCTGATCCGTCGTTTCATTCCTTTGTTTCTTAATGCGGGAGCAAGTTTACAGGAACCTACAATATGGGGTTCTGCGGAACAAATACTAATGCAATATAATTTAATGAATTGTTGGTTATAATAAAGCTATGTCAGACCTCTTAATCGGCACCAGCGGATACGATTATCCAGAATGGAAGGGTATTTTCTATCCGCAGGATTTGAAACGTAAAGATTTTCTCAGTTACTATGCAACTCAGTTTAATGCACTGGAACTGAATAATACGTTTTACAACATGCCAACACCAGAACGCCTTTATTCATTCTTCGAACGCAGTGAAGGCAGGCTGCAATTCAGCGTAAAGGCAAACAGGCTTCTGACTCACGAAATAGATTCAACCTGGCAGACCGCCGCTGAAGATTTCAAAGCCGCATTAACTCCGCTACAAGAAAATGGTGCTCTTTCTGCAGTACTTTTCCAGTTACCGGAAAGCTTTCATTACACAAACGATAACCGCATCTACCTAGCAAACCTGATTCAGAAGTTTGAAGGATTCCCGACATTGGTAGAATTCCGGCACCGCGAGTGGATCAAGGAAAGCGTTTTTGAAGGTCTTGAAAAACGAAATACCGGAATAGTGTTTTGTGATATGCCGCAGCTTAAGAATTTACCAGACGGCACAGTAACAAACACTCCTTTTATTGGCAGCAACGCTTACATCCGACTACACGGACGAAATGGGAATGCCTGGTATACAGCCGGTGAATCTCCCAATGGCAGTGCCCGCTATTGTTATGATTATTCGGAAAATGAATTATCTCAGTTTGTTCCTATAATAAAGGCAGCAGTAAGGGAAGGTAAGAAAGTCCAGGTGTACTTTAACAATCATCCCAACGGTAGCGGTGCCAAGAATGGGCAGAAGCTGAAAGAGAGGTTGCAAAAGAGTATTTAAAAAATAAAAATATAGATAAAATAGTCTTTTAACGCAAAATTTTGGAAATTAGTTAATATCATAACTAAAGTTTTTATGTGTGCTAAATTAGAATTGTACAAAAAGGCGTCAATATATTGACGCCTTTTTGCTATTTTTGTATACTAATTCGTATGGATAGTTTTGATTCCTTTGAGATATGGTTAGATCAGAATACAGATTTTACAACTAGGACAAAAAGTAATATCAAATCTAGAATTAGAAGAGCAGATCAGATACTACCTTTTCAACAGACTGATGTATATGTATTTCATTTATCAAATGAAATGAAAAAGAAAAATCTATCAGTTTCTGTACGTTCGCAAATAAAAAAATCAATAAGTCTCTATTTGGAATTTTTAAATGGGGTAACAAAATGAAAATTCTTTCACTATTTGCTAACATTGGTGTTGCCGAAGCTTACCTCGAAGATACCCATAATGAAGTTGTAGTCGCAAATGAATTAATCGAACGAAGAGCAACTTTATATTCAAAAATTTATCCAAAAACATTTACTATTTGTGGGGATATTACAAAAAAAGAAATTCAACAAGAGATAATTAATAAGAGTAAGGAATTATCTGTTGAAATAATAATGGCGACTCCTCCATGCCAGGGTATGAGCACTGCTGGTCCACAAGACGAAGACGATATAAGAAATGAATTAATTTGCCAAGTAGTAAAGATTACAAAGCAAATAGAGCCAAAGTATATTTTTATTGAGAACGTTCCTCTATTTTATAATACATATATAAATGTCGAAGGTGCTAAAATCCTTATTCCAGATTATTTAGAGAAAGAATTAGGAAAAGAATATTTTATTGAAAAGAAGATAATAGATACCGCAGATTATTCTGTTCCTCAGACAAGGGAAAGAGCCATAACTCTTCTATCAAGGAAGGATCAAAAATATAAATGGGTGGTTCCTCAAAAAGATAGCAAAAAAGTTACAATGAGGGATGCCATCGGTGATTTACCATCTTTAGATCCATTTATTAAAGATGTATCGGATGAAGAATTGTTAGAAATATTTCCGAAGTTTTATGAAAGGAAAAAAGAAGCTGAAAAAATATCTATTTGGCATAATCCGCCGGTACATGTAAAACGACAAGTAATTGCAATGATGCATACACCATCTGGATGTACTGCATTTGACAACAAAATTTATTTTCCTAAAAAGGAAGATGGTACTCCGGTAAAGGGGTATAGAAATACATATAAACGTCAAAATTGGGATACGGCTGCTTACACTGTTACTATGGATAACAGAAAAATATCCTCACAAAATAACGTACATCCAGGTAGATTATACACTCTAAACGGGGAAGAGTTATATTCAGATGCTCGAACACTTACTTTGTATGAATTAATGAAAATTATGAGCCTTCCAACAGATTGGCCAGTTCCTCCAAATACATCCGAAGCATTTTTGCGACGGATAATTGGAGAAGGAATACCGCCTTTATTTGTAAAAAAAGTTTTTGAGGAATTAAATAGAGGGGTAAAAAATGACTAAACTTAGAGGATTATCTCTTTTTGCAAATGTTGGAATTGCAGAAGCATATTTAAAATCGATTGGGGTAGATATTTTAGTAGCTAATGAACTTGATTCTGAAAGAGCTCGATTTTATCAAGAAGTATATAAAGACTCTGAAATGATTTGTGGTGATATTACAGACAAAAGTGTTTTTGATACTGTTATTAATGAATCAAGGAAAAAAAAGGTAGATTTCATTATTGCAACCCCACCGTGCCAAGGAATGAGTGAGGCAGGTCTTAGATTAGAGTTTGATGAACGTAATTATTTAATAACTTATGCGATTGAGGCCATTCATGAATTAAAACCAAAATTTGTATTATTAGAGAATGTTCCTAAACAACTTACCACGAAAATAAAGTATAAGGGAGAAATAATCTTAATACCTGAATACATTAAACGAGAATTAATACAAGATTATAATTTTAATAAAGAAACTTTGGTGATGGCTAAAGATTATGGAGTACCTCAATTGCGGGAAAGAAATATTTTTCTTCTTGTAAGAAAAGATCTTCCGTATGTTTGGGAATTTCCTGAGAAACAGAAAGAAATAACCTTAAAAGAAGCTATAGGTTCGCTGCCATCATTGGATCCTTTATTGAGAGAAGGCATAGAAGAAACTCGTAAACATTTTCCAGACTATGACAAGAAAGTCGCAGAGGGACTTAAAGTTTCTAAGTGGCATATACCACCCGTTCATTCTTGGAAACAGGTTGAGTGGATGATGCATACGCCAACTGGAAAATCAGCTATATATAATGAAGTATTCTATCCTCAAAAATCTGACGGAACTCCAATAAAAGCTCACCACAATAATTATAGGAGATTAAAGTGGGATATGCCTTGCAGAACCATTACACAAAATAATGGTGTTATTTCATCACTTGCTTGTGTTCATCCAGGAAGACCTTATACTGTAAATAATGAAATTATGTACTCTGATGCTAGAGTTTTGTCGATATATGAATTAATGATAGTAACATCTTTGCCAATAGACTGGCCAATACCTGATTGGGCAACTGAAAGTTTTATTAGAAAGGTTATAGGCGAAGGTATACCATCAAATCTTGTAAAAGTAATTATGCAAAATCTTCTAAGACAACTATAATAGAAATATAGGAGTGTATCGTAATGGGTAGTGTGGTAATGCCAAAAAACAGTGCGGATATTGAAGTATTAATCCCTATACTTGAATACTATTACAATAATCAAAATTGGATTGATAATGCAAATTATATTGAGTATATAAAACAGTATTTATTGGAAAAAGGCATTGATACAAAGGAAAGGGAACCTCAACACTATACAAAGAGAATGCAGATTCTGTCTTATTTTGGCTTTATTGAATGGGAAGATATTAATAATAGTCAATCGGCAAGAAGAATTACAAAATCTGGTCGCCAATTTTATAAGGCCATTAAAGACAATGATCAATCCATGATAGCAGAATCTATAATTACTGCACTCGAAAATACTACTTTTGGAAGAATGAATACGGGTGCTCCAAACTCTGAATCAGATATAGAGGCCCCATGTTTATGTATTCGTCTAATTCTGGAATTGAATTATATAACAAAAACAGAATTTGCTTATTGTTTGTATAAACTGCAAGATAAGGGATTTACCTATTCTACTATTCTTCAAGAAATAAAAGATGGAAGAGATGGCACAATAGAATACACTTTGCCGGAAGAAGCAAATAAGTATACTGACTGGAAACCAATTAATTTCTTAGAACGATTTCATATATTAAAAACAGAAGAATCAGAAACATTTTTAGAGCCAAGTATTAAATCAAATTATATAGACAGATTAAGAAATCTCAAGGTTTATAGTATAGATAAAGACATAAAGCCTTCTCCAAACACTGGTGCCATATCATCAATAGACGATGAATTATTATTGAAAAAAGGCATTACTGATAGTTCTGCGACAAAGCATACTAATCCAAAACAGATAATTTATTATGGTGTCCCTGGTTGTGGAAAAAGCCATAAAATTTCTGAAATGTTAAGTGATAAGGAACAATTCCAAATTGTTTCTGAGGAAAATCAGATTATAAGAACAGTATTTCATCCTGATTATACAAATGCAGATTTTATTGGCCAAATACTTCCAGAAGTGAATGATTCAAGAATTGAATATAATTTTAAAGCGGGACCATTCGCTGAAATTCTTGCAAGGGCATTAATTCATCCTGAAAATCAATATGTCTTAATTATTGAAGAAATAAATCGTGGTAATTCCGCAGCTATTTTCGGTGAAATCTTTCAACTATTAGACAGAATAGAAGTCGGTGAGACGACATGTGAGGATGGCTTAAATAAATATGGAAAAGGGTGGAGTGAATACTTTTTCATGAATGATTATATAAATTATTATGTAAGACAGTCTGCTTGTAATTCTAAAGACCCGGAAAAGATGGTAAAACTTAATGGAATTGAATTTTCGGATAATACGGGTATTCGACTACCTCCTAATTTATCTCTTTTGGCCACAATGAATACAAGCGATCAAAATGTATTTACATTAGATAATGCTTTCCAAAGACGTTGGAATATGGAATATATTTCTAATAAGTTTGATATTAATGCAAAAACTTCAACTGATAAACAGAAAAATCAGTTTAATGCAACTATTGGAGAAACCCAGATTTCTTGGGGCAAATTCCGGGATGCTATTAATAAAGAAATTGCAAATCCAGAAAATAGTTTTGCAAATGCAGAAGATAAACAACTTGGATTGTTTTTTATAAAAGCAGAAAATAAAAAAATTAATGAATCAGATTTTTCAAATAAGGTTTTAAAATATCTCTGGAATGATGTTTTCAAGAGAGATAAATCTATCTTCAATGACAATGTTTTGACTTTTGGAGACTTGCTTGATGCCTTTAAGGGGTCTGATGCTTTTATAAAGAGTTTTAGTACAGATTTTATCCCAAAGCTCTCAGAATAGAATAAATGGCAGATAGTTTAGAAGGTAACAAAATCACCCTTAATGTAGCTTCCTCAGGGAATCAATTTGTCGGTCTAAGAATTTTAGATTCAGAGAAGACAATAACGTTCCCTATGGGGTACAATCTTGGGGAGAATGATGTTTCTGTTGATAAATTAAACAAGTCTCAAAGAAAAGCGATTCTAAATTTACTTTCTAGAATTAACGGTTGTAAAAAGCTAAAAGAAGGCGAAAAAATTTTTGAATTCAATAATCAGAAAAATGATTCTTCTATGCCTTTACAATCTATGCTCTATATTATTGAGGATTACCTTGAACGTAATACTTATTATACCGAAAAAGAAATCCTTTATACTGTGGCAAAAAGCGGAAAAATAAGTTGGAATAGAACTGTTAAAAAAAATCAACCTACAGTTTCAGAAAGTGGAATAGCTTTTCTAGATTTTGTTGTCCGCAAGAATCATATTCAAGAAAATCAGCTTATTACGGAACTTCATGTTTATTGTGTTTATAAATGTTTTGAGGTTTTAGGTTTTTTATATACTCCATTTCTCCCAGGAAAAGGGCTCTTATCAGAAACTGATATTATAAAAGATAAAAAATACTTTTTGAGCTTTATTCAGGAAAAAATCGATAATACCCACCTTGAATCAAATATCGAGTTGTTTTCAGCAATGTATGATTTTCTTGCAAACTTTAATGCCGATGCAGAATTAAACAATGCCACTTTTGGAACTAAATCATTCCAGACTGTTTGGGAAAGTATGGTTGAAAATCTTTTCACAACTATTTCAGAAAATACAAAAGAACGATATTTCTATCCTCGTACAAAATGGACTTTCAAGCGTTTTAGAAATGCGCCGTTAAGACCTGATACCATAATGATAGATGGCGATAAATGTTTTATTTTGGATTCAAAGTATTATTCTTATTCGTCAAAGGAAAAAGAAGAAGATACTGAAAATGGAGAAGAAACAAGCGGTTCAATCCCTGGCTCTGATTCAATTCAGAAACAGATTACCTATGCAGAATTTATCGATAAAGGAATAAATAATAATCCAAATAATAAACGGCCTGATAAATACAGATTTGATTCTAGCAATATTTTTAATGTGTTTATTCTACCTGCCAAAAATACAGACGGAAAGTTTGACTATTTGGGGTATGCAACGTCTGAATGGAAAGATAACTCTAAGAATTACCATTATGTTCATGCGATTACTTTAGACACACAATTTTTGATGACTAATGGAAACAAGAATTCAGATGCACTGAGAAAAGAATTGATTGAATTTATCATGAAAGAAAATAAGGTTACTTTGCAAGGTTGATTCTATGAGCAAACACAAAGAATACAGCAAAACTTTCGGTATTTTTTATGATAATTTTCGCAGATGGTGCAAAGATATGGCTGACAAAGGAGAATTATCTAATCATCCCGAAGAACAGTTTTATGACTTTTTTCTAAAGAACTTCATGCAGAGTATTGATGATGCTACGGCCATGCAACTTTTTGTGCGTGACATTCGGCATGAACTTCTACATATCTATATGTCTGATGCTCATTTGCAGAACTTTCTAAAACAGGCTGATGTAAAAGATATTTCTGGTATCAAAAAATATATCGCTGAAAACGGAAATAAGGTTTTTGTAAATCAAGACGACCAGATGGAA
>CACYBZ010000091.1 GCA_902772795.1 uncultured Ruminococcus sp.
GCAGCCCTTAAACTGACCGCAAATCCCTCTTTTAATATTCTGAATATCGTAAGCTGTCCTGATATTCTGAAAACCATTTTCCCGCATTAGTTCTGCTATGGTGTCGTACTGATTTTCCCCTAACTCAAAAACAAGAATTCCGTTGTTTTTCAACGAGGATTTCCATTCGGAAATGATTTTTCGGTAAAACAGATAACCGTCTTTTCCGCCGTCAAGTGCCATGAACGGTTCATACTGTACTTCTTTCTGCAAAGTACCGATTTCGTCAGTAACAATATAAGGAGGATTTGAAATCATCACATCAAACGTATTTGCCGGGTAAGTGGGAATGTTTTTGAGTACATCTCCATATACGGCACTGACATTATGCGTATGGTTATGGACAATATTTTTTTCAAGATAAGAAAAAGCCTGCGGAGAAAGTTCCAAAGCGATAACCTCACTTTTGGGAAAAAGTCTGGCAAGTGAAATGCTAATTGCTCCGCTGCCTGCACACAAATCTAAAATTTTCGGCTTGCCTATTTTCTGTTTCCGTATTTCATCTGCACAGAGTTCTACGACAGTTGCCGTATCTTCCCGGGGAATAAGTACACCTTCGCCGACAAAAAATTCACTGTCCATAAATTGCCACATTCCGCACAGATACTGCAACGGATAATGTGTGGCACGCTTTTCGGCAAGAACAAGGATTTGTTTTTCCTGCTCAGTATCGGCGGATATTTCGCCTTCAATAATAATATCATGACGTGTCATGGCAAATACTTTTTCAAACAGACACAAACAGTCGAAGGCAGGAGTTTCTATTCCTGCCTTCTTCAATCGGCTGATAATATGCCTGTATAATTGATTGTAAGTCATATTCATCAATCTTCTTTCTTATTGAGAATATCCTCGCCGTTTTCGGGAATAACTGCTTTCATCGCCTTGATAGCAACTTCAATCATATGGTCATCAGGTTCACGTGTGGTAATTCGCTGAGCCCATAAACCGGGGGCAGCGATGATTTTTGTCAGAGTGTTGTCATAGCGTCCGCAGATTTTGATAAATTCATAGCCTATTCCGCAAGTGACAGGCAACAACAGAATTTTTACTGCACTTCTCAGTACAGGATTGGTGATAGGAATAAATAATCCTATGATAATCCCCACAAGCAACATAATCACAATAAAACTTGTTCCGCAACGAGGGTGAAAACGAGTATGTTTTCTGACATTTTCCACTGTAAGTTCCTCATCGCTTTCATAACAGAAAATCGTCTTGTGTTCCGCACCGTGATATTGAAATACCCGCTTCATATCCTGCATCTGCGAACAGACAATAATATACAACAGAAAAAGAACAATACGGATAATCCCCTCAAATGCCGAACGGAAAAACCTGTCGCCGACCCATGACATACCTTCTTTTGTCTTGAGTGCATCTGACAAAAGATTATATAACCATGTAGGAGTCATAAAAAACAACAGTACAGCAATGGCAATACCGAAAATCATGGAAACGACCATAATAATTTTAATAAAGCTGTCGCCCATATGTTCATCAATCCATTTTTCCAGTCTGGAGGGTTCTTCCTGTTCGTCTTCAGGAATACTTTCCATTGCCTTATCGGCAGATATCATCAGTGCTTTATAGCTTAAACGCATAGAGTCTACCAGCCCTGCAAACCCACGGATAAGCGGTATTTTGAACAACGGATATTTTGATGGCAGACTGACAAAAGGAATTTCTTCAGTATAGATATCTTCTTTGCCTGTTCTGACAGCGACCATCGTTTTTTGGGGACCTCTCATCATAATGCCCTCAATGAGTGCCGAACCGCCGATAGATGTAATTTTCTTTATATTTTCTTTTCTGGATTTTCCCATAAACACTCCTCTTTCTGACTGTCAGTTTTCTGCGGATTATTCTTCATCTTCCTCAGTATCTTCTTCTTCGATAGGAAATGTCAGTGTAACGGTTGTACCGACATTTTCCGTACTTTCAATTTCAAGACTGCCGTGATGCAGGTGCATAATTTCATCAACTACGGCAAGACCTATTCCTGAACCTCTTTGTACCTGGTTTGCTTTATAGAACTTTTCTTTTACTCTTGGTAAATGTTCTTCGGGAATTCCGCAACCATTGTCACTGATAGCGATTTTAATATTTTCATCGTCATTTTTGACTTCTATGCCGATAACTCCTGATTCCGGTGTATATTTCAGGGCATTGTCAATAATATTGATAAATACCTGACGTATTCTGTTCTTATCGCCTTGTACGGGAGGAACAAATTCAGGTTCTTCATACAAAAGATGCTTACCTTCGTTGAGTGCCCTGTCACGTAACATATAAATCGCTTCGTCAAGTTCGGCGACCAGGTCGATTCTTTCCATATTGATTATCATTCTACCACTCTGTATGCGGGAGAAATCAAGCAGTTCTTCAACAATTCCCGTAAGTCTTTCCGATTCTTTGGCAATAACGGTCATACCCTTTTCAAATGTGCGGAAATCAGGGGTATCTCCCATACGCATGGTTTCTGCCCAGCCTTTGATGGCGGTAAGCGGTGTACGGAGTTCATGAGATACGGAAGAAATAAAGTCGTTTTTCATTTTCTCGGATACGCCGAGTTCCTGTGCCATGTTGTTTATTGCGTCACAAAGTTCACCGATTTCATCTTCATTACGTTTTTCCAGTCTGGCATCAAAATCGCCCTGAGCAATTCTCTGGGAAACGTCTGTAATTTCCCGTATCGGGTTGACGATGGAACGAACAAAGTAAGCTCCCGACATCATGACGAAAAACAGCAAAAACAAGCCAATCACTATCATAAACATAATAATGACAAAAATCTGTCGGTTAGCCGGTTCAAGCGATACGCAGTATCTTACCGCGCCAAGCTTATTTCCACCGGTATCGCAGATGATTCGGGTAACTGCCATGACATATTCTTCATTCTGATAGCCTTTCCAAAATCCATAACCGTCACTACTTTCCCTGGCAATGTTATAGTCAGGCATTTCTGAAGATTTATCGGGAGGAAATCCCGTTGATGTTACCCTGACGTTACCGACAGGGTCAATAATCATCATTTCCATTCTTTCCTTATCGGAAAAGTTTTCTACATAACTTCGTGAATTCTTATCGAATTCCTTATAATTTTCAGA
>CACYBZ010000092.1 GCA_902772795.1 uncultured Ruminococcus sp.
ATTTTCAAAGTATACCAAATGTCGGTACTACTGTACTCATCACCCTGCCCAAACAAACCAACTTCTAGTGAGGAGCGTTGCTCCTCAACCCCATCGGGACTCCGCCCCTGAACCCCGCAAGCCTCCCCCAAGGCTTGACCGAAACTTTTAAGGTGAAATCTGCTGTCGCAGATTTCGGACAACGTGGGGAAAAAATCCGAATGAAGTGAGCCACAAAAGTTTTTGTCCAACTTTTTTCAAAAAGTTGGTGGGATTTTTAAGGGCGAAGCCCTTAAACAATGTAAGAAAAAAGTTGAGAGGGGGCGAGGGAATGAAGTCCCCCCTGCGGGATTTTCAAGTTTCAGGCTTTCTGACAACATAATTTTTTTATGAGATGTACAACATTGTCCAATGTTGTACATCTTTTTTTGTTTTGGCACGATTGGTTGTAAGAGTTTCTTACACATCTTATCATGCGGAGGTTTGATATGACACCTAAAGAAGAAAAATTCTGTTGCTTTTATGCCCTCAACGGCAATGCCCGGCTGTCAGCTGTATTGTCAGGATATCGTGCTGATGCGGAAATGAAAGCAATACGTCTGCTTATGCGAAACGACATCGCTGAGAAAATCAGGTCTTACCGCAAAGTCTGTTGCGATGACCTTACTGCTCTTGCCATCGTCGGCTACCGACAACTGGCTTTCGGCAGTATCGCAGACTGCGTGAAACTGATGTATAGCGAAAATTCAGATACGCAGTCGCTGGATACAATGAACTTGTTCATGATATCCGAAATCAAAAAACCAAAAGACGGGTCTATGGAAATCAAATTCTTTGACCGTATCAAGGCACTGGAAAAACTGACCGAAATTGAACATCTGTCAGAAGAAAACAGTATTCCGTTTTACAAGGCGTTGGAAAAAAGTGCTGACCTTTTCAACCACGACGAGGAGGAGGAACATGTTTCCCACTGAATTTTCTCCCAAACAGATGAAATTACTGACATGGTGGTGTCAGGGCAGTCGCTATGCCAATTATGATGCGGTTATCTGTGACGGAGCTGTCCGCAGCGGTAAAACGCTTTGTATGAGTATTTCGTTTGTGTCGTGGGCATTCTATCGCTTCAACAACAGCAGCTTTGCCTTGTGCGGTAAAACAATTCGTTCCCTTAAAAGAAACGTCATTACACCGCTGACAGGTATTCTGAAAAGTATGGGTTTTGTCTGTCGTGAAAAACTTTCCCAGAATATACTGGAAATCTCTGTCAACGGCAAAAACAATCGCTTCTATCTTTTCGGCGGAAAAGATGAGTCCTCTGCCTCACTGATTCAGGGTATGACACTTTGCGGTGTCCTCTTTGATGAAGTCGCTCTTATGCCGAAATCGTTTGTAGAACAGGCTCTGGCAAGATGTTCTGTCAGTGGCAGTAAATTCTGGTTCAACTGTAACCCCGAATATCCCCAGCACTGGTTCAGAACGGAATGGATTCTGGACAGAAAAAAGAAAAATGCCCTCTATCTTCATTTTACCATGGACGATAATCCCTCCCTCTCCGAAAAAATGAAAAACCGCTACCGAACACTTTACAGCGGTGCTTTCTATGAACGCTTTATTCTCGGCAAATGGGTGAGTGCGGAAGGGTGTGTCTATCCGTTTATGAAAGATGATAAATTTGTCGATGTCCCCCGCTGCGAATTTGAACGCTATATTATCAGCTGCGATTACGGTACGGTAAATCCTGCTTCTTTTGGTCTGTGGGGACTGTATCGGAATGTGTGGTACCGCATTGACGAATATTATTATGATTCCCGAAAAGTCGGCTTTCAGAAAACGGACGAAGAACATTATCAGGCTCTGACAGCACTCGCCCGACACAGAAAAATTGACAACGTCATTGTTGACCCGTCTGCATCAAGTTTTATTCAGACAATAAAACGACACGGAGAATTTCACGTCACATCGGCAAAAAATGATGTGATTGACGGTATCCGCAAAGTTTCCACCGCTTTAAAGGACGGCAAAGTTAAAATCTGCAACAACTGCAAGGATTCCATGCGTGAATTTTCACTCTACCGCTGGCAAAGCGGTGGTGCGGACGTTCCTGTCAAGGAAAATGACCACGCTATGGACGATATCCGTTATTTTGTGGCCGGTGTGGTATTCAGACCTCAGAATGATTTTATTGTTTTGGCAACAAAACGCTCTTGAGGAGGTGCTTTGTGAAAAAATCAGGAAAAAACAGAAAAAATTTTCGTGAACAACATTCCTGTAAACCTGTCCGAACGGTGACAGGTTACGGTTTTCATAATCCTTTCGGGGCAATACAGTCCTACATTCCCCTGAACAACACCCAGAATGTACTGTATGATACGCTCAGAGAAGCTATTCCCGTTATTGATTCCGCCATTCATAAACTGGTACGCCTGCTCGGTAATTTTGAAATCCGCTGTCCTGACAAGACAACAGAATTTCATCTGAAAAAATTCCTCGACAACGTGAAAACCAACGGCAACAACAACGGTTTCAAATGCTTTCTGAGTACCTATTTCGACCGCCTGCTTACCTACGGTACGGCTGTTGCGGAAATTCTTCCCTGTACGGATTATACCGATATCTATGGTATCTATAATGCCGACAACAACAATATTCTGCTCAAACCGAAAAAGGATAATCCGCTGGAACTCTCAGTATTCGTCAGACAAAAAAACGGCGAAATTCTTCCCGTAAAAAAAGAACATCTGATTTTACTGACTTCCCTTGACCCCAGACCCGACAAAATCGGGGGAACTTCCGTTTTGCAGGGATTACCGTTTGTCAGCGGTATTCTTCTCAAAATTTTCAACGCCATCGGACAGAACTGGGACAGGGCTGGCAATATCCGCTATGCTGTCACCTATAAACCCTCAGACGATACACTTGACGGTGCTTTTATTCAGCACAGAGCGGAGTTAATCGCCAACGAATGGAGTAAGGCAATGAAAGACAACGGTGTTTCGGATTTCATTGCCGTCGGTGATGTTGACATCAAAGTCATCGGTGCAGACAACCAGATTCTGGACTGTCAGACCCCGGGACGGCTTATTCTGGAACAAATCGTTTCCAAACTGAGTATTCCGCCTTTCCTGCTGGGGCTTTCGTGGAGCAGTACCGAAAGAATGTCCTCTCAGCAAGCCGATATTCTTACCAGCGAACTCGAACATTATCGTTTCTTACTTAATCCCGTCATTCATAAAGTCTGTCGCACGTGGCTTGCCATGAACGGCTTTTCTACAGACTTTACCATTCTTTGGAGTAACATCAATCTTCAGGACGAAGTGGAACTGGCTAATGCCAGATTACTCAACGCAAAAGCCATGCAGATTGAACAACAACTCAACAACTCAGTCAGGAGGTGATTCCCTTGGAAAAAATCAGCGGTAATCATGCGTCTGTCAAATCCGTGAACAATGTCACTGAGGAAGATATCCGCCTCATCAATCAGTATACACAACGCCCTTTTGACAGAAACGAACTTTATATTTTCCGTGTCGTACTCTGCGACAACGATATTGACAGGGATAATGAATATTTTTCTGTCGAAGCACTGACAAAGATGTCACAACTCTTTGTCGGAAAAACAGGTATCACCGACCATAATCCGTCCGCCGACAGACAGACGGCAAGAATTTTTCAATGTACGCTCGAAAAAACAGACAACCGCCGAACTGCTTACGGTGAACCGTATTATCGTCTTGTCGGCAGGGCGTATATCCCCGTCAATGAACATACACAGCCTGTCATTGACATGATTGAAAGCGGTATCCGAAAAGAAATCAGTGTGGGGTGTTCCGTTGACGATGTACGCTGTAATATCTGTCATACGGATATCAGAAAATCCCCCTGCGAACATCAGAAAGGACATCTGTACAACGGCAGACAGTGCTGTCATATTCTGCAGAATGTCAGTGACGCTTATGAATGGTCATTTGTTGCTGTTCCCAGTCAGCGTATGGCAGGCGTTATCAAAAATTTTCAGAACACAGATTCGGAGGTCAATGTGGAAGATTTCATTCAGGATTTGAAAAAAGGAAAATGTCAGTCACTTGACGGCAAAACCGTCAATGTCTTACTGGACTATATTTCCGAACTCGAAAAATATGCCCGTTTCGGAAAAGTCTACTACGAAAATCTTAAAAAAGAATATGTCCGATACAACACACTTCTTTTTGACGGCAGTGAGGAAACTTTCTTCAGCGACGTTGCCACACGGTATACGGTGGAAGAACTGGAAACTCTCGTGAAAATGTCAAAAAAACGTGTGGAAAATGCGGATTGTTCCAGACCACAGCTGTTCTCGGACGATTGCTTTGACGGCAATGACTCGGACAGCAGATACAGTATTTAACAAAGAAAGGATTTTATCACAATGAATGTCGATTTTAAAGGTTTCAATGAACAGATACTCACCTTCGAGGCGGACAGTTCCGTCACAGGGAAAAATCAGTGGGTGACAATCAGTGCCAACGGCAAAGTGGAACAGGCAGATGCCAATTCCAAACTTGTCGGCATTACGGTAAATGTCAGAAACGGTTACTGCGGTGTACAGCTGGGCGGTATCGTCACCTTTGCCAAAAACGGCAGTATCGACCTTGGCTATACCAAACTTGTCTATACGGCAGACGGTATCAAAAAAGATACCACCAACGGTAAAGAACATCTTGTTCTGGCAGTCGATGACAACACCGTCACTTTTATTCTTTGATTTTTGGAGGGTTACTCAATGGATTTTTATCAGACACTCAGCATTGACAAGAGTATGTACAACAGAAAAGGAAAAACATTCAGTCAGGTTCTGGAAGAACTTGACCCCACCGAACATTATAAAAATACTCCCCTCGCCAGACTGGACGCTTTTTCCAGACAGCTCAAACGATTTGATATCAGCGTAAGCGGGGCAAAATCTGACGTAGTGGACAAATTCTTTCAGACTTCATCGTCGGCTGTACTGTTTCCTGAATATGTCAGCCGTGCGATAAAGGCTGGTATGGAATACGCCAATGTTCTTCCCGATATTACCGCAACCGTCACACAGATTGACAGCATGGATTACAGAAGTATCGTTTCCGAACCTGATTCGGACAGCAAAGAACTCAAAATCGTGAACGAAGGTTCACTGTTGCCCGTCACAACCGTGAGAATGCAGGAAAATCTTGTCAGGCTTATCAAACGTGGCAGAATGTTGGTGTCCAGTTACGAAGCTCTTCGCTTTCAGCGTCTTGACCTCTTCACTGTGACACTCAAACAAATCGGGGCTTATATTGCACAGACTCAGCTGAAAGATGCCGTCAATGTCCTTATCAACGGCGACGGCAACAACAACGGGGCAGGTACTGTCACCGTTACCAACAGCGGAGTCATTACCTATAACGACTTACTCAAACTCTGGACATCGTTAAGTCCTTATGAACTCAATACCTTGCTTGTTCCCACAGCACTTATGGAAAAAGTGCTCTCCCTCCCTGAAATGAAAGACGCTCAGGCAGGGCTGAATTTCCACGGTACGGGCAGAATGATTACACCTATGGGAGCAAAATTAATCCATGTGCCGTCACTTGCCAGCAATAAAGTTATCGCTCTCGACAAAAACTGTGCTCTGGAAATGGTACAGGCAGGTGATGTCCTTGTCGATTATGACAAACTCATCGACAGACAGCTTGAACGGGCTACGGTAAGCGTTATCAGCGGATTTGCCAAAATCTTTTCTGACGCAAGTGTCGTCCTGACGGTGTGACAGTATGATTTATCAACAGGTATTTCAGAAATTCAGAGAACTGGCAGTCATTGATGACGAGGAAGCCGAAAAATACAGATGGCTCTGTGATGAATGTGTAGAGGAATTGTATGAAATGCTTGCGGATAACGGTAAGACATTGAGTGAAAACAGACTTTCGTCCGTTGCGTCAGCTATGGCTTGGTACAAGTATGTAGCTGTCGCAAAGGACAGCAATGTCACAAGCTTCAAGGCAGGCGAACTGACCGTAAGCTACCGTCAGAAATCTGAATCCGCCAGACAGTATTTACAGCAGTCCCTCAGAAGTATTGCCCCTTATCTGAAAGATAATTATTTTGTATTCAGGAGTGTCAGAAATTATGATATATCAGACCATTCATAACGGTATCGAAAAAGAGGGTATTTCCTGTACGCTTACGGAGTATGAAAGTCAGAAACACTATCCCCTGAAAGGCATTTTTCAGAGTGTCGGCATGAAAAACAAGGAACATTCCCAAATCAGCTATACCCGACACGGCAGAAATGATGAATCCGATTTGCTGTTCATTTTCAACACACCTGACGAAACGGTCGAATATGAAAATGCCGTCCTCAGCGATGAACAGAACAACCGCTATTATTTCAGGAAATGCAGACCGTTCTATTACAGAGGAAAAATTCTGTATTATCTTGCGGTAGTCGTTCCCTGTTCGGGAGGGGTAATCGGTTCATGACAGCTATTGACCACCTGATTGATACCCTGAATCAGAATGTACATGACGTAACTTTCTTTTACGCTTTTCCGAACAGGGAATTTACTGTTCCGCTCTGCGACAGCTATGAATGTTCCGTAACGGCACTCTCTGAAAAAAATCCGTATACACAGAAAATCAGTTATGAACTGGAACTGGTCGCACCGCTCAAATTTTCAGGAAAAGAGGTTTTCGACAAGGCAAATGATATCTGTCGTTGTCTGATGAATACCGAAAAAAATATAACCTGCCGTATCCAGGATATGACCTATCTTAAACTGAAAAGATGCTATTGTCTGAAAATAACAGCAGTCGCTTTCGGCGAATATTTTCAGGACTGTACCATTCTTTTCGCAGAAAATTCCGTCGACGGCGTGATAACTTCACAGAAAGTCAAATATCATTCCTGCGATATCATGGTATACGGTATGACAAAACCTTTTGATACTCTTCTTGAAAACTGCGTGTATCAGCTGGAAATACAATCCTCTGTTCTATTACCGAAAATGTCGGATTTTACCGTCACCTGCGATACGGACAACGAAACAGTATGTTATACAAAATGTAAAGTCAATTATTATTCCGTCAGAAATATCGGCGGTGCAGATGTTTTTCTGTACGACATCACCGCCTGCGAAAGGAATGTTATCTTATGACACACGGCTTCATGCGGTTCAATGATATTACCCTTCACCATAACCCCAATACATTGCATATCACCGACATCAATAATATTGATACCACATTCACTGTCAGTTTATCGCCGTTTGTGACGGAAAACGGTAACAATCCTACTGTCATTGAGGGCGAAGGTGTGTTCTATGGCGAAAATGCCTTTGAACAATATCTCACACTGAAAAAAGCCTGTGACCGCTGTGATATCGGTGTGCTTTCTTTAAGCGGTATCTATCCTTTCTATGCGTTGCTGTACCGTCTGGAACTGGTATGTACACCCGTTGATGATATGGTAAAATATACGTTTTTCTTTGTGGAAGTTCCCAAAGAAAACGAAAACAGTACATTACCTTACTATTACACGTTGAGAGAAAATCAGGATTTATGGGATATTTCCTATTTGTTTTCCATTCCCATAGAAAAGCTGATTATGTTGAATCCGCAAATCCGTTCTTTGAACAGCGTGCAGACAGGCGACAGAATTCTGCTGAGAACAGTCGGGGACGCTGTCCCCGAACCCCTGTCAGGGGCTCTGCCCCTGAACCCCGCAAGCCTTTGAAAAGGCTTGACCGAAACTTTAAGGC
>CACYBZ010000093.1 GCA_902772795.1 uncultured Ruminococcus sp.
ACGGCGAACGGGTAAAAAGTTCCGTTACACATTTTCTCAACATATGGTCGCTGACGATTATCCTGTTCTGTGTGCTTTATGTGTTCAGGGACGTAAATCCCGAAATTCTTTTCAATCTCCTGCTGATACCTATTATCCTGATTATCCTCGTCACCGCATTTTTCCTTTGCGTAGATTACAGTCATATTGAAAATTCCAACTCCAGAATTATGATTGGCTCAGGACTGATTATGTGTGTGACTTCTTTGGCGGAATTCATCAGCCGATATGAAAAAGGTTATTTTCTTCACTATCCCTTTGAAGTCGGTCTGATTGTCTTTTCCCTGATTCAGTTCATCGCAATTATGATTGTCGCCAAACGGAATATTATTCAGGCTTCCCGTGCCGAGTATATCGAAAATGAACTTCTGCAAAGTAAAATTTCTGTTATGCTCAGTCAGATTCAGCCTCATTTTCTGTATAATACGCTTGTCGTCATACGTCACCTGTGCGAAAAAAACCCCAAACTCGCAAAAGAAGCGATTACAGAATTCGCCAGCTATCTCCGTGGTAATCTGGACTCCCTGACGCTCAACACAACCATTCCCTTTGAAAAGGAAATGGAACACGTTGAAAATTATGTTTCCCTGGAAAAAAAGCGTTTCGGTGATAAAATCGAAATTGATTATGATATTGAATCCACTGATTTTGAAGTACCGTCGCTTACCATTCAGACGATTGTGGAAAATGCTATCCGTCATGGCATTACCAAACGCAAGGAAGGCGGTACAGTTTCGATTATCACCAGAGAAAACGCTTATAATCATACCATTGAAATTAAAGATGACGGTATCGGTATGACCGAAAAAACTCCTGAAAAAAAGGATAACCGCAGTCATATCGGTGTTGAGAACGCCAAAAAAAGAATTGAAACCATGTGTCACGGCACACTGGATTTTCAAAGTATACCAAATGTCGGTACTACTGTACTCATCACCCTGCCCAAACAAACCAACTTCTAGTGAGGGGTAATGTGCCCGATTAGCACTAACATAATTTAAAGCTATAAATGAGTAAATATACACCAGTTTCCAACTTTTGAAAAATTACTCTGTATATTGTGCGAACAGCAAATTCAATTTCACTATATACAGTGGCAAAAATTAAAACTTGGAAACTGGTGTTATAGTTTATAAGTTAGTGTATATAGGGCAACGCCCCTCACTGATGGAAAAAAGTTATCGGTTTTGTAGGCAAAATTGCCCTTTTCCATACACTTTTTCGGCTACTCGTGCTATTCATTGAAAGATTGTCTTATTATCTTTTAGATTATTCTGCAAGGAGGTAGTCTGTCATAACACAATATCATATCTTTCCCGATGAACTTTACCTTTACACCAACACGACTTTTGACGGCTGTATTTCCGTCCGTGACAGCAGAGGTAAACCTTTTTTTATTTCGGACGGCGATGAACTTGTTTTCAGTATTGCGAAAAAAGAAAAAAACAAAACATTTACCCCTGTCTTTACCCTTACACTCACCGCTGATGACGAAGTTTCAGGAATGTATCCTTTTAAGATTCTTCCTGAAATTACTGCCACACTGTACGGTCTGTATTTTTACAGTGTTTCCGTTCACTTTGCTGACGGGGATATCTACACAGCTGTTCCGTTTACCCGACTTCATGCTTCATTTCCCTTTACCTGCATGAACATTCACGGACACAGAAATCATATTGTCGCTGTTGTTCCCAGAACAATGACCGCAAGTCATTATATTCCTTCGGTAAATGAACTCGCTGAGTTCATTGCGGATTTTCAGAACAACGGTCTTTTAACGGATATCAAACGTATCCGCCATACGGATATTATTTTTGTCCGCTGTTTTCCTGACAATCTTTCTTCGGCTGAACTGATAAGCCGTATCCGCAATACCGCTGAAAATTACGGGTCAGCGGACTTTTTTGTTTCGGGATTTTTTTACGATGCCCCTGAACATTACAAGTCTGTTCTTGAAAATGCGTTCGGCAACCGTTTCATTGACGTACAGACGATATTGAAAACACCTGTATTCAATAATACTTCGGATACGGTTATTTCCAGTATCGCTTTCGATATGCTTCAGCTGACCCCTTCTCCTGCCGAATTGCTTGCCATAAGAACGGCAAACTATCCCGACTGTATCCTGTCCGATGAAAATCATTTCAACGACAAGGGATTAACGCTTATTGCTCAGATTATCTTACAGGAGGTACATTCTATTGAACTGCAACTTTAACAACTACCATACCGATGAAAACGGTAATGTTCACCGTGATATACCGCTCGGTACTGCTCCGTCTGACGCTTATGTAAGAACCAATATGAAACTGCGTTCGGAAATTGACAATGTACAACAGCATATTGATAATGTCAGCGGTCTTTTAAACGACGTTCAATCTCAGCTGGAAAGTTCTGACAACCACATTTTACAGGAAATGGACAGTCAGATTGCCGATGTCCATACCGACATGGCAACACAGGCACAGACTATCCATAACCGTATTGACCTGGAAGTCACCGATATCAATGAACGTATTCATAACGAAAAAAACAGTCTTTCTGCCAGAATAGATACTATCGTGACAAACGGTACTGCCAGCGAGGGCAATACGGAACTGATTGACATTCGCACCGATTACAAAGGCAGAGTATATCAGACTGCGGGAACATCTGTCCGTGAACAGGTACAGGCACTGGATACTACCCTTTCGGCAATACAGGAAAAAATCGGCGGAAATCATTCGGCAAATCTGTACTGGGAATCGGGTGGTATCGACAACGACGGCAATACACAGGCTTCTGAAACAAGACTCAGAACAAGCCATTATATTGCTCTGCCTCAGAAAACAGCTTTCCTGCACTGTCCTGAGAATTTCACTGTCGCCCTTATCGGTTATGACAGTTCCAAACATTATGTCAACAAAATTATCGGTATCACCTCGGACTATACGCTTGAAGCACGACATGATTTTTCCTATATCAGAATTGTCATGTATTTCAGCAACGCACAGTATATCACCGTGACGGACGGGTATGAAAGCGGTATTTTTCTTACCGTACACGATGCGGAACATTATGCCGATTCTTCCACACTCCAGAGTGAAATTGAAAGAATACGCAATACCTATCTTTTTGAACTCAACTATCAGTATATTCCGCCACTCGCCACGGAACAGGGATATCTCAATGCACAGGGAACTGTTCTCTATCAGAACCTTAACTACTATCTTACTGACTATTTTGACGTTTCTGACTGTCAGGCGGTCAATACGTTCAATATTGTCGGGTCGGGGGTATACGGAGGCTGGTATGACGAAAACAAGAATCTGATTTCCACCTTTGCCGAAAATTCCCAGTTCAACGCCGTCTATGAAAAACCCAGCAATACGGTAAAATACTGTCGTATGACGGTTCATCTTTCGGGTCTGGATAATTACATGATTTTCAAAGGCTATGTTCCCAAAAACTGGCATACACCCGTTCAGCAGTTTGACAACTCACTTATTCCCGTCAGAAAAAATGAAATCGTTCTGCCGAATACCATCTACAAGGCTTCTGACAAGGAATGTAATATCTATCATGATAATATCTGTCATACACTGTATGGTGGCAACGGTATGTTTATCGGCACAAACTACGGCACCAATGCAGGAAGCGGTAACTGTGATTATGCACGCTTTTTCCGTGCAGGTACGAACAACGCCACTGTATATGCAAGGGTCATCAACAGTGAACTGGATATCACCGCCGAAAAGAAAATCAGTATTGTCAATGTTTCCACCGAAAATCTTCCCCAGAGTGTCAGAATTATGGCAATAGGCGATTCTCTTACCGACATGGGCTATCATCTCTGGCAGATTCATCATGCCCTCACCGATTACGGCTGTACCCCTGCATGGATAGGCACTAACCGAAATACTTCAGCCGATATTACCGTAGACAACCAGACCTATACCATTAACCGTGAAGCCCTTTCGGGTGGCAGACTTGAACAGTTCGTTACCAATACCCCCTATAACCCTTTCTGGAATTCCTCACAGAACAGAAACAATGTTTCCGCTTATCTCTCCGAAAATCATCTGGAAATTCCTGACTACCTCATTGTACAGTTTACGCTGAATGATATTACAAAGTATCAGTCAAGGGATTACGGTACATTCATAGCGAACCTGAAAACACTGTACAATATGTTCAAGACCGTCAACAGTGATATCAAGATGATTTTCTCGGTTGAACCGTGCGGTTGTCAGTATAAGAAAGGTGACAACACCGATATGACAAATTCGGCGGTACTTTCCTTTGCCAAAGCCCTCATCGCTGAATTTACCGACAACGAAAATTATCCAGATATCTATATTTGTCCTTCCTATGCGTTTGTTGACCGTATGTATGGCTATAACAGAACAGAATTGCCCTTTGCTTATTTTTCAGAAAAAGAAACGGTCGCCTATGATGCGGTTCACCCCAACAAAGGCGGTGGAAAACAAATCGGTGATGCTGTTCTCGGTGTACTTCTTGCCCTTATGCAGGGTATTGCCTGACAACGGTTTTCAAAGAAATCCCCCTGCTTGCAAAAGCAGGGGGATTTTTTTGGACAGCACAAAGAATTATTGTCTGTATCTGAGCAGTCGGGAACGGTATTTCTGAAAGTAAATGGAGATAATGTTGGTAAAGGCTTTATCGAACATGACAAAAATCACGACACTGCCCACCAAAAAAAGAACGGGAATATTTATGCCGAACATGGTAAACTGTTCGTTCGGAATTCCCAGCAGGTATATACAGAGAAAATAAAATGCGGTAACGGTAACAGAAAAAATCATGATTTTCAAAATCATTCTTTTACGGAAACTGACAATGTGCTGTTCAATGCACTGTTTGATGACGGGATAATGTCCGAACAGGAGAATATACAGAGCAACAGCTTCCTTGTCAGCAACAAGCAACACCGACAGAACACTCACCACAAAATAAACCGCCAACGCTCTTTTTTTACCGCATTCGATGACGATAACGGCAGAAACCATTCCCGCAAATGCAGACAAAGCATAACTCGCTACGGGAATCAGGGTGGTAAGCAGTAAAATCACCGTTTCCACCGCCGAAACAATACCGCACAAAGCAATGGTGAACGTCCTTTTTTTCAACATCATATGTGTATCAGCAACAACAAATCAGGTCGCCTCCCATACATTCGCAACAGGTATCCGCACAGCAAAGTACCGTACAGATATCGCACGCACTGCAACTGCTGTTCATCGGATTCTGTTCGTACTGATAACCCCCGTAATTTCCGTTACGTTCGGCATTCATCATCTGTAAAGCTCCCTGATATTCCCCGTTGGACGGGTCAAGAATGACTGCCTGCTGAAAATGCTGAAATGCCTGTTCTGTCCAGCCTTTGCGGTACAGTATTGTCCCCTTCAGAAAGTACCATTCCGCATTCCGTTCAGGCAAAGGCACTCCGCTCAATATCTGGTCAGCGTCGGCAATACGTCCGTTTTTAATTAGTATTCTGACATCATGATAATCCGAACGGCTGTTCTGTTCATAAGAATACGGATAGTCCGCTGTTCTTTTTGAAATGTTTTCTTTTCGCTGTTGACGGATAGTATCATATGCCTGATTGATTTCCTGCATTTTCTGCGTTGCCATGCCAGCAAGCGGACTGTCAACATAATTATCCGGGTGATATTTTTTTGCCAGTTCTTTATAAGCCTTTGCGATTTCCTGGTCGTCCGCATACGGAGAAACACCTAAAATTTCATAAGGGTTATTCATAATTATTTTCCTTTCGGTCATGGTCGGCAAAAAGAATTTTTTTCTGCATTTGTGCCAGTCCCATGGAAACAAGATTGTCGGTAATTGCCCCAAACGTCCTGATTTCCATAAGTGCATAGGCACTTTGAATCCTTGCTGTAACGGCATTGAGTACCTGATTCATGTATTGTTGTTTTTCTGTTCCGGTTAATGTCTGCTTGTCGAATACGGCAATAAACGGGTTGAAACGATGGTGATGACAGTCTTTTTCATAGTCATCGCAAGCGTCCATAAGGTAAATCCACTTTCCCAGAAAATAACCGAATTCCCCGAAAACCAGTTTCTGTGTATCATTTTCCGCCAGCAGAATCA
This sequence comes from uncultured Ruminococcus sp., assembly GCA_902772795.1. GTDB lineage: Bacteria > Bacillota > Clostridia > Oscillospirales > Acutalibacteraceae > CAG-964. The sequence continues at coordinate 6,154 of CACYBZ010000093.1, forward strand.
TAACTTTTCTGAGCATGATGGCAGTCGGTTCGGCACATTCGTCAAGAGAAGGATTTTCCTTGTTTTCAATGATACTTTGCGAACGGTTCAGTTCGCTGACAATCTCCACGATTTCAGGATAATTTTTCCGTGCCTTTTTCAGCCAGTGTCCGACAAACACCCGACATATCCGCAACGGAACAGAAAGAAAAAAAGACGTATCTTCAATATTATCGAGAATCTTAAAATAGACACTTGCCACAGTCAGTGCCGAAGCCATTTGCATTTCTTTTTCACAACAGGTGCAGTACAGACATTTCTTTAACGGATTGAATGTACAGCGTTCCTTACGGACGTTTTCGCATACACCATGAATCCCCATACTTATCATAGCATAACAGGTACAGTCATAACTTAACCCCAGTCTTGCCAGAATACCATAGTCTTTTCCTAACTGTCGGCACAGTCCGCAATAGACGCTTCTATAAAGTTCAAAATCCTTGACCAGCAGATAAGGTCGGTAAGGTCGTAAATAACCGAACATGGCAAAACTCCCTTTATCTTTTGTCCCTCCATTGTACAATATTGACGTGCTATGATAATTAATATATTGTAAATTTTTTTGTGATAAAATATTTTCTTCCTCAATCGGTGAAAAACAGAAAAAAATGTTTTTTCTCCTTTAGTCAACATAGACAAATATATTTTTATTTTTGTCTGAAAAAAGAATTGAAATTATAGATTTATTGTGTTAAAATAGTATAAATAGATTAGAAGAATAAAAAACAGTGTGAATCCTAACAAAATACAGTCAGAAAACAAAACAACATAACAGAATGTCACGTTAACGTAAAGAAAGGAGGGAGAATGATGAGTTCATATGAAGATATGTATTTTTTTGAACACAGAATATTGCCGTATTATTTCTATACCTATCAGTCATCGTTTGTTATCGCATTGCTGGAAGACGGAAATTTTATTTTTCAACTTATGGACGGATTGTTCGAGGAAGATGATGATGAATATGATGATGACCACACCGTTTTCTATACGGAAGAGGATTTCAGTTGTGGACTTGTTTACTCAAAATATGACATCAATGTTATTATGATTGAGTATCCTTCTCCCGAAAGAGAATTGTTATGTTACAGTACGTTTTTGTTTTTCGATATCGGTTTTGAAAGACCCCTGTTTATCACAGTAGAAAGCACGCTACATTCTGAACAGCAGATTCCGTTTATCTGTTCATGGATACCTGACAGTAACGGTGATTTTCTGCATATAGTTTATCATACCTGTACCATGAACAACAAGAAAAATTTTTTTGACGCACTGGCAATTTATAAAAAGGAATTCCATTTGTAGGTAATACATTGTTTATTTTCTGATTGTAATCCCCGTTGGAAACGCTGTTTCTGACGGGGATAAATTTGTGAGAGGCATTGCCCCTCAACCCCATCAGGGCTCCGCCCCTGAACCCCGCAAGCCTTTAAAAGGGCTTGACCGAAACTTTAAAGCGAAATTTGCTGTCGCAGATTTCGGACAACGTAGGGAAAATATTCCGAACGAAGTGAGCTTGAAAAAGTTTTGTCCAACTTTTTCAAAAGTGGATGGGATTTTTAAGGACAAAGCCCTTAAACAGACAAAAAACAGACGTGCTGTTAACACGTCTGTTTTTACGGCTTTAATTATTTACGCTTAAATATCGACATAATGTCATAATAGGAATCATCATCATTTTCATTCAGTTTCTTGTTATGTGATGATGAACCGTAACTGTCTCTTGAAGAGCTGCTGTTGCCATAGCCGAAACTTCCGCCACCGCCACTGCTGAAACTACCACTGCCATAGCTTCCGCCGTTACTGAAACTTCCGTTGGAACTACTATAGGACTCTCTGGAACTTCCTGCGTTATTACTATAACTGCTTTCTCTAGAACTGCTATGACCACCATTATAAGACTCTCTGGAATCGTAACTGTCTCTTGAATTGCTGGCATACGAATCTCTGTTATGCGAAGCTGGCTGAGCATAACTGTTTCTTCTCGGTTCGGGAGCAGACTGTTGTCTGGAATAACCGCCGTTACGTCTGTTGTTCATAGACTGTTGTTTTTCGTTATCCATCTGTCTTTGTTCAAATTCATCGTCTGACGCAAAACCTGTAGCGATAACGGTAACGCTCATTTCATCTTCCATGTTCTCATCGAGAACTGCACCCCAGATAATGTTAGCGTCCATATCTGCCTGTTCGGTAATCATGGTTGACGCAATGGAAATTTCATCAAGACCGATATCTGCTGATGCGGTGATATTGACAATAACACCC
>CACYBZ010000094.1 GCA_902772795.1 uncultured Ruminococcus sp.
CCAGTCAAGTATCTTCGACACCACTGAGCTTAACTTCTGTGTTCGGGATGGGAACAGGTGTACCCTCAGCGTCATCAACACCAACTATTTTTTACATTGCTTTTCAACAACAAAGTTATTATAGCACAGCTATCTTTAAAATTCAACCTATTTTTTTCATCTTTTGTCAAGTTTATGAAAATTATAACTATTTTTTTATTGTTTATAACATCTTTTATGAATAGTACGTAAACATCATAACAAAAATCGTTCCTACGGGATTCCCGCAGGAACGATTTTTGTTTCAGAATTCAATAATCAGCTGTTTGTCTTTGGGAATAAACTGCGTCAGTTTTACTCCTGCCGAATGTAACATTCTTTTGGACGCTACAGTACTTTCTGCATCACTGTATTTGTCCGACAAATAAATGACTTCTTTTATTCCTGACTGTATAATTGCCTTTGCACACTCATTACAGGGAAACAAGGCAACATAAATTTTCGTGCCGATGAGTGATTTGCCATGTGCATTCAGAATGGCATTCAGTTCAGCGTGTACAACATAAGGATATTTGGTATCGTTGACTGCCCCTTCTCTTTCCCAGGGATATTCATCATCAGAACAACCACAAGGAAAACCATTGTAACCTGTGGAAATAATGACGTTTTTTCCATAACTGCTGTTTTCTCCGCTGACAATACAAGCCCCTACCTGTGTATTGGGGTCTTTACTTCTTTTGGAGGCAAGCACAGCAACACCCATAAAATATTCGTCCCAACTGATGTAATCATGTCGTTTCATTTTGACTGCTACTTTCTGTGATATGCCCATCACTGTCTGTCGTATCCGTTTCATCGTCCTCATGCGGTGCGATTGCCAGCGTAACGACTTTAGCGTCCCCATTCATTCTCATCACAGTAACACCTTTGCTTTGTCTGCCGTGTACGTTGACGGAATCTGCCTGAATACGGATAATAATACCGTCTGATGAAATCATAATAATATCGTCTTTTTCTGTGTCAACGGTGCTGATACCTGCCACACGACCATATTTCTTGACATGGTAATTGATAACACCATGTCCGCCTCTGGACTGTTTACGGTATTCCGAAGCACTTGTCAGCCTGCCGTAACCTGTTTCGGAAACGGTGAGTATCATACTTTCATCATCAACAACAGCCATTCCTGTAACCGTATCATCGCCGACAAGGGTAATTGCCTTGACACCCATAGATGTTCTGCCTGACGGACGGATATCATTCTCATTAAAGCGGATAGCCATACCGTTCTTCGTTGCCACAACAATTTCACTGTTGCCGTCTGTCATTTTTACCCACGCCAGCTTGTCATCATCATTGAGTGTCAATGCCCTTACACCGTCTTTACGGTTAGTGTTATAGGCGTTGAGTTTGATTCTTTTGATAAGTCCCTTTTCCGTAACCATGACAAGATATTTACTCTCATCAAACTCGGAAACCTTAATCACAGAGTTGATTTTTTCGTCAGGTGACACAGGAATAAGATTGGCGATGTTCATTCCCTTAGCAGTACGGCTTCCCTCAGGGATTTCATAACACTTGAGTTTGTAAACTCTGCCGAAATTCGTAAAGAACAATACATAGTCGTGACTGTTAATAACAAACATATCGGAAATATCATCTTCTTCACGTTTGCCCATACCGGCAATACCCTTACCGCCACGACGTTGAATACGGTAAGTGTCAACCCCAAGACGTTTGATATATCCCAGTGACGTCATTGTCAGTACACATTCTTCGTTAGGAATAAGGTCTTCAATATCTACTTCTCCGCTGACAGACATAATTTCTGTCCGTCTGGGATCGGCAAATTTCTTTCTGATTTCCATAGCTTCGGATTTGACAATTTCCAGTTGTTTCTGATGACTGGCAATAATTTCCTGATATTCGCTGATTTTCAATAAAAGCTGATTCAGTTCTGCTTCAAGTCTGCTTCTTTCCAGACCTGTCAGTTGTCCGAGTTGCATTTGCACGATAGCCTGTGTCTGCAAGTCGTCAAGACCGAATCTTTCGGAAAGATTTTTTCTTGCACTGGATTTGTCTTTTGATGCCCTGATAGTCGCAATGACTTCGTCAATATAGTCCAGTGCCGTTTTCAGCCCCTCCAGAATATGGGCTCTTTCTTTAGCTTTTTTCAGGTCAAATTCCGTTCTGCGTCTGATGACATCAACCTGAAAGTCGATGTAATGCTGTAAAATCTGCTTGAGCGTAAGAACTTTGGGTTCACCGTCAACAATCGCCAGCATAATAACACCGAATGTTATCTGCATCTGGGAATAGGTATACAGTTTGTTCAGGATAATCTGCGGAGAAGCATCTCTGCGGATATCAATTTCAATGTGCATACCATCTCTGTCGGAATGGTCTTCAATATTGGTGATACCTTCAATTTTTTTATCCTTGCATAAATCGGCAATACTTTCCACCAGTCTTGCCTTGTTGACCTGATAAGGCAATTCAGTAACAACAATCTTGAAACGACCGTTCTTTCCCTCCACGATTTCTGCCTTTGCTCTGACTGTGATTTTACCACGCCCTGTAGCATAGGCTGAACGTATACCTGCACGTCCCATAATCAAGGCACTTGTCGGAAAATCAGGGCCTTGTATATATTCCATCAGTTCGCCAAGTTCAGCGTCAGGATTGTCGATAAGACAGCACATAGCGTCAATGACTTCGCCCATATTGTGCGGAGGAATATTGGTTGCCATACCGACAGCAATACCACTTGACCCATTGACCAGCAGATTCGGAAAACGTGACGGCAAAACGACAGGTTCTTTCAGACGGTCGTCAAAGTTAGGGGTAAAGTCAACGGTTTCCTTGTCTATATCGGTAAGCATTTCGACAGAAATCTTACTCATTTTGGATTCTGTGTAACGGTAAGCAGCAGGAGGATCACCATCGACCGAACCAAAGTTACCGTGACCGTCCACAAGCGGATATCTCATTGAGAAATCCTGTGCCAGTCTGACAAGTGCGTCGTAAACGGAAGCGTCACCGTGAGGGTGATAGCTGCCCAGCACTGCCCCTACCGTATCGGCACATTTTCGGTACGGTTTCTCGGGACCCAGATTTTTCTCGTGCATAGTATATAATATTCTTCTGTGTACGGGTTTGAGTCCGTCCCTGACATCGGGTAAGGCTCTCGACACAATAACCGACATCGAATATTCCAGAAAGGATTTCTGCATTTCCTTACGCAAATCGACATCTATTATTCTGTTGTTGTTCTCGTTCTCCACAAACTACACCCTCTTGTTCAAATTCTATTGCGGTTCATTGCGTATGTTCTGAACCATTTGCAAGGGACTTTGCCCCTTGACCCCACAAACTTTTGAAAAAGTTTGACAAAACTTTCTATGAAAATTTGCGACAGCAAATTTTTTTAATAATAACGTCAGGATTTACAAAACAACGGATTCCGATAATTTTTTATACAATGTCGGAAAAAGTTTTCCGGCATTGACAGGTCTGAAACTTTCGCTGGATACAAAACCGTGTTCCGTATAACCGAGATTGACCAGTTCATCATTCTGATTATAGACTTCATAACGGAATGTGATTTTTGCCACACTGATTTTTTCCAGCGTTGTTTCTACCCTTAACGTATCGCCGAAATATACGGCTTTTTTATATTGACAATGGAGCTGTATCAACGGCAACATCAGTCCGTCCTGTTCCAGTTTCTTGTAGGTAGTACCAAAACAACTGATAAAATCCACTCTTGCCTGTTCGTAATACAGAGCATACACAGAATGATGAACAATCCCCATCATATCTGTTTCCCCATATCGTACGGTTATTTCGGTTGTACTTTTCAAATGATCACCTTATTTTTTTGTACTCAGCATACCTGTATGGAGTAACTGCAATATTTCTTCTCTTTGCGAACGTTCAACAGCGTGCAACGGTATAACAAAAACTCTGTTGTCTTTCAGTCTGGTAATAATCAACAGCCGTCTGCTTACTTTCAGACGACTGGAATTATCCAGATGAACACAATAGCGGTTTTCACCGTCCGAAATAACAAGATGTGTTTCATAAATCTGAAAGGTAATTTTCTTACCGTCTGCATTGCGTCTTGCCAGTGCTGAAAGCTGTCGTTTCGGAATAATCCATACCACTGCCAGCACCACAAACGCTATCACAGTGAAAATAATGTTATTGAAATTTCCTTTTACGGAATAGGCAAATACAAATCCTGCCATTGCCATCAACAGCAATACGGTATATATCAATGACCGTCTGATTTCTTTATTGGTAACGCCTGTGTAGTTAAGACCTTCATAGGCTTCTGCCTTTGTCAGTTTAAAGCTTCCCTCACTTATCAGCACTTTACTGTGCAGACTTCTGTCTGTTTCGTGTAAATGGTGAACTTCATCAAGTATTTCATCTATCCGTTGTCTGTTTTCTTCCAAAAAATCACCTGTTCTTATATGTCGAGGTTCTGCACATATTTAGCGTTCTTTTCGATAAATGCCCGTCTGGGTTCTACTTTGTCGCCCATGAGAATAGTGAAAATTTCGTCTGCTGCCTCTGCGTCAGAAAGTTCCACTCTGAGCATAACTCTTGTTTCCGGATTCATTGTGGTTTCCCATAACTGTTCGGAGTCCATTTCACCCAGACCTTTATAACGCTGAATATCTGTTTTGCCGTCCATTTCACTTAAAATCTTATCTCTTTCGGCATCGGTGTAAGCGTAACGATGTTCCTTGTTTTTGGTGATACGGTAAAGCGGAGGCTGAGCAATATAGATATGTCCCTGTTCAATGAGCGGTCGCATAAAGCGGAAGAAAAAGGTAAGTAACAGTGTCCGGATATGTGAACCGTCCACATCGGCATCTGCCATGATGATGACTTTTCCGTAACGCAGTTTTTCAATGTCGAATTCTTCACCGATACCTGTACCGAGTGCCGTGATGACAGGAGTTAATTTATCATTGCCATATACTTTGTCTTCTCTGGCTTTTTCGACATTCAGCATTTTACCCCAGAGTGGCAATATCGCCTGAAAACGTCTGTCACGTCCGCCTTTCGCCGAACCGCCTGCAGAATCTCCCTCTACGATATAGATTTCCGTTTCTTCGGAATTTCTGGACTGACAGTCTGCCAGTTTACCGGGCAATGAGGCATTCTCCATCGCAGATTTTCTTCTGACAAGTTCTTTGGCACGTCTTGCCGCTTCTCGTGCTCTTGAGGCTGCCAATGCCTTTTCAAAAATCATTTTGGCTTCGGCAGGGTGTTCTTCAAGATAGATTCTCAGCTTTTCGCCGACCATTTTCTCAACCAACGGTCGGACTTCAGAGTTACCAAGTTTTGTTTTTGTCTGTCCTTCAAACTGTGCCTCTTTCAGTTTGACACTGACAATGGCAATCAGACCTTCTCTTAAATCTTCACCTGTCAGGTTCTTATCGTTATCCTTGAGAATATTGAATTTTCTTGCATAGTCATTCATAACACGGGTAAGCCCACGCTTGAAACCGTCCTCAGCTGTACCACCATCAGGAGTATGAATATTGTTCGCAAACGACAAAAGTACTTCGTTATAACTGTCATTGTATTGCATAGCAATCTCAGCAAACGAATCATCAACAGGTGATGTGGTACTGAAATAAATGATATCCTGGTGAACTGCGTCCAATTCACGCTTTTTACGGATATATTCCGCAAAACTGACAATACCACCATCGTATTTGAATGTTTCTGTCTGAATATTTTCGTTGTCACGCAAATCTCTCAGTTCAATATGTAGTCCCGCATTCAGAAACGCCTGTTCTCTCAATCGTCTTTCCAGAATATCAAATTCATAACTTGTTGTTTCTTTGAAAATTTCAGGGTCAGCTTTGAAAATGACTTCTGTACCTGTATTCTGACTTTCTCCGATAGTCTGTAATTCTGTTACGATGTTGCCACGCTCATAACGCTGACGGTAAATGTGCTCACCGTTATATACCAACACTTCCAGCCACTCGGAAAGGGCATTGACAACCGATGCTCCCACACCATGCAGACCACCTGACACCTTATATCCGCCACCACCGAATTTTCCGCCTGCGTGCAGTACCGTAAAGACCACCGTTACCGCAGGAATGCCCGTCTTTTCATTGATTCCTGTGGGAATACCTCTGCCGTTATCTCTTACCCTGATAACATTATCAGGTAATATATCCACCGTGATTTTCGTGCAGTATCCTGCCAGTGCCTCATCAATGGAGTTGTCAACGATTTCATAAACAAGATGATGCAATCCCGACGGACCTGTTGACCCTATATACATTCCCGGTCTTTTTCGGACTGCCTCCAGTCCTTCCAGTACCTCGATTTCATTGGCACCGTATTCATTTTCAACCTTTGTGATATCCATGTTATCCAACGTAAAGCCCTCCGTTTATTCGTTGTACAGTTTGCCTGTGACAAGTATTTTTTCCTGAAAAGAAATAACAAAATCCTATCCGATAATCAGTCAATCTGATTTTTTGTTATCAGTCTTTTCCCCTCTTTGTTTTTCTTCAAATTTCTCCCTGTACTGCTTTTCCGCATACTTATCGTACACCCGAAACCGTACTGTAAACGGCACAAGCAACAACGATATACCAAAAAAAGTCAGTGTGACAAGTAACAATCCCAACGGGTGTAACTCCGCAAAATGAAAAAGCACAAGATTCAGCAATACCAGTAATATTGTATCTACCGTGAAAAAGATAATTTTCCCTTTTCGGCTCTCCACTGTAAAAATTTTCTTGCAATGGCGACATTCAATATTCCTGTATCGGCACATATTTTTGACTTCGTCATATCTGTATACCGCCTGACAGTGCGGACATACCGGTAATTTCAGTAATTTCAAAAAACCTGCACTTCCTGTCATTCAAGATGGGAAATATCCGTAAAGCCGTCATCATTTGCTGTATCGTCAGATGTGACAATTTTTGTTTTCGTACTGGGTACACCTGATGAATCGCCGAATTTTTCATAGTTGATTCCCTTTTTCTTTCTTCTTATCGGAACCAACCGTACAAAGAATGGTGTAATAAAATACAACAACAGAAACGGTATGGCTACCCATAACATTCCCCACAAACTCTGGATAAATTTCGGGGCAGTGAAAATAATGACAAGGACAACCGCAATCAATACCGCTACCACTACGATAAACTTGAACACATTTGAAAAGTATACTGTCGAATTTCTTCCGCAACGACGACATTTATACTCTCCCTGTTTTCTCTGCATGAATGCCTGAAAATAATTCAACTCTTTTCCGCAATACGGACATCTTGTCTTTCTCATAGACGCTACAACCTCTCCTGAACATCAAAAAAATTTCTTCCGTCTTTTCCACAATTCCACAATATCATGTCGAATTGTCGGTTTCTTTTCTTTATCAAGCCTTATGATTTTTCCACTTTTCCACAATAATATTGTCAAATTGTCAATTTTCTATTGTTAATTTCATTATTTTTTCCACATCAATCTTGTGAAAGTGTCGATAATTTCCGCTGTACTCCCCTAGCTTTCCACTTTTCCACAATAACATTGTCAAATTGTCAATTTTCTGTCGTTAATCCCATCATTTTTTCCACATTATTTTTGTGGAATTGTCGATAATCTCCGTCAAACGCCATCATTTTTCCACATTTCCACAACAACAATGTTGAAATGTCAGCAATTCTGCCTAAAATTTGCCACAGCAAATTTTCCTGAAAAGTTTTGTCCAACTTTTTCAAAAGTTGGTGGGGTTCAGGGGCAAAGCCCCTGACAGGAGTGCGGGGACAGCGTCCCTGCCTCTGTTGAGTAAGGTCTTTGACGAAAGCTGACTGATGTACACTGTCCGCTTTCCGCCATGCTGACACACAATAAATGATTTCGGCAACTCCTGCGAAACTGTAACTATCTCAGCATTTTTTGTCCTCTGAGCAAGATATTTTCTTGTGTGCTTCGATACAGTCGTGTTGTCAATATCAAAAATTCCCACAATATCTCTGTCCTGCACAATAATATTATTTCCAAGATGTAAATACATAATCAGTCATTTCCCTTTTTCGGCGTAATCTGCCCGTCATATACACAGAATATCTTCCCCGAAAAACGCTTGTCAGCTTTCGGATATTCGCAACACGTCAGAAAAACCTGCGTGCCGTGTATTTCATTGAGTAAAAAATCCTGTCTTACGCTGTCCAGTTCGCTTAACACATCGTCTAAAAGTATAGCAGGTCGGCTTTGCGTGATTTCGTCGATTAATGACGCCTGAGCAAGTTTCAGCGACAACACCGCTGACCGTTGTTGTCCCTGTGAGGCATACAGTCTGGCATTTCTGGCATTGACGGCGATTTCCATATCATCACGATGTACTCCACGGGTGGTAAATCCACAGGCAATATCTTCGTTGCGGTGCTTCTGCAAGGATTGTAAAAAATCATTTGTGATTTCACTGACAGCCGTCTTTGTGTTATATGCCGTC
>CACYBZ010000095.1 GCA_902772795.1 uncultured Ruminococcus sp.
GATGTACAAAAAGAATGTCGGTATGACGGTTTCAGAGAAGAATACAGTCAGACTGCACAAGCAGCCGTTGAATATATATTCGATCAGAACAGAAGTGCTATTGCTCACAGAGTGCTTTTCTTTTACGCTGCGGATTTGTGCCAAAGTGAATGGCATGAAACACAAAATCATCTGCTTACCCGAAGGTATGCCAGATATTTTGATATGTGGTAAATATAAACAGTGGCTGATGCTTTTATCTGAACATTTACCACCACATTTTTCATCATTGAACTTTCCTGTAAAGCAAAAAGACTTTGACAGATTTATTTTTCTGTCAAAGTCTTTTTTACTTTCTCTGTGAACAGGTAAAAACGGTTCGTTTATACTCCCATCAGTTTTTCACCTGCGGCAACAAGCTCATCAACTACCGCCGAAGCCTGTTGTTCATCTTTACCGACACCCGTAATATACAGCTTGATTTTCGGTTCTGTACCGCTAGGCCTTACAGTAATGGAACAACCATCATTAAACATATAAGCAATAACATTTGACTTAGGAAGATGAATCGTTTCTACCGTATCCGTTGCCTTATCTGTCTTTGTGCTGAGTTTATAGTCATTGATGACCTCAATCTTTCTTCCTGCAATTTCAGAAACAGCGGTATTTTCACGCAATGCGGACATAATCCCGTTCATTTTTTCCAGACCTGATGCCCCTTCAAATTCAAAGCTGACTGTCTTGTTTTTGTAGTAGCCGAATTCATTATACAGTTGCGTGATAACTTCATCAAGAGATTTACCTTGTTTACGGTAATACGCTGCCATTTCACAAATCAGCATGGAAGCAACAACAGCATCTTTATCCCTGACATATGTTCCTGCCAGATAACCATAACTTTCTTCAAAACCGAAAATATATCTGTTTTCTTCGCCTTTTTCTTCCAGACGGAGAATTTGTTCACCAATATATTTGAAACCTGTCAGAACGTTTCTGAGTTCACAACCGTATTTATCACATATTCTTTGAATAAGCTCAGTAGTAACAATCGTTTTAACGACAAAAGGATTTTCAGGTAAATTATTCATTGCTTTCCGACAGGAAAGAACATAATTCGTAAGCATGATACCCGTTTCGTTACCTGTCATCAAACGGTAGGAGCCGTCAGCCAGTCTGACAGCAATACCCACTCTGTCAGAGTCAGGGTCGGTCGCCAGAAGCAAATCCGCATCGGTTTTTTTGCACAAATCAATACCAAGCTGCAAAGCCTCCTGTATTTCGGGATTGGGATAAGGACACGTCGTAAAATTGCCGTCGGGCATTTCCTGTTCCTTGACGACAACGACATCATCAATACCTGTTTCTGCCAGTACACGTCTGACAAGCTTGTTACCTGCACCGTTGAGCGGTGTGTAGACAACTTTCAGTCCTGAATTTTCACAAATACCGGGATTGACAGACTGTTTCTTTACATTAGCGATATAGCTGTCATAAACACTGTCGTCTATGTATTCAATCTTACCGCTTGCCAGACCGCTTTCAAAGTCAATCAGTTGGATATCATTAAAAATGTCAATGTTCTGAATTTCCGCATAAACCGCATTGGCATTGTCGTCCGTCATCTGACAACCATCACTGCCATAGCACTTATAACCGTTATACTTGGCAGGATTATGACTTGCCGTTACCATGATACCTGCCTGACATTTCAACTCCCTTACACAGAAAGAAACCACAGGTGTCGGCTGGAGTTCTCTGGCAATATAGACTTTGACACCGTTCCCTGCCAGTACTTTGGCTGCTTCTCTGGTAAAGACATCAGATTTTATTCTGGAATCGCCCGCAATCGCAACAGACGGATTTTTATAATTTTTTTTGAGATAATTTGCCAATCCTTGTGTAGCATAGCGTATAACATAGATGTTCATTCTGTTGGTTCCTGCACCGAGTACTCCTCTTAACCCTGCTGTTCCGAATTCCAACTCCCTGTAAAATCTGTCATAGATAGCACTTTCGTCACCTTGAATATGTTCCAGTTCTTCAACAAGGTCAATATCTTCCGTTGCATTTTTCAACCATTGTTCATAAAGTTTCTGAGTATTCATTTTTTACGCTCCTTTACTGACAAAATATGTGACAATAACCGAAATTATCCGTTTCTATTCTACCATAAAACTGTCATAATTTCAATTAGTATTCTTATCAATTTTATAATATTCAATCTGTTTTTTCTGTTACCGTCTTTTTTTGTCTGATGGAAAATATTTCGCCGTTGCCTTATTGAAATATCCTGCAATATGGTATACAATCATGTACGGGCAATCACAAGGAGGGAATCGATGAAAAACAAACCATATGTTCACAAAATAGCGGTACTGTTGTGTTGTCTTCTGATTGTCGGACAAGCCTGTCTTTTTGCTGGGTGCAGTTTCAGCAGACAGAAAGCAAAAACACAGACAGAAATCAGTGCCGAAAATAAACAATCCATTCAGGATTTACTTGCCGAAGCCAATAATCAAATCCGTGCTGACAGTATTACCGATTACTGTTCCCTTGAGGAATTCAACAAATACAACATCAAGAAAGACGCTTACAGCCGTATTACCACATCGGTGACTATTCTTGATGTAGAAAAAAATATCGGAATATCTGTTCTGCGAAAAGTCAATGATATTTACTATTCGGTACACTGTATCAAAAATAACAAAGGAGATAAGATTTATGGATTTATTCTTTACCGTGAAAGTGGCACCACAATAGACGGGTGGCTTACCGATAAACTTCGCACAGAAAAAAATTTTCTGACAGTTACTACGGGAAATAACATAAGCGTTGTCAATAAAATTGACCCTTACAGTTGTTTTCTGGAAAATCTCAGTGAAAATTCCGCTACCAGTTATCATACCCTTTCTGACGGTAAAGAATACATTGTCGAGTACGAAAGACAAGACCCTGAAAGTGAATACAAAGTCGTTCACGCCCACAGTAAAAAAGATACGACCAATTTCAGTAATCTGCTTTTAGCTATCGACAAAGCGATGATTCAGTAAACATTGCCTATCCGAAAATTCATATACTGTACACCGCAAAAAAAGCATAAACACAAAAAACATCTGTTTTCGTGTTTATGCTTTATTTTTTACGTACAAAACTACTGTTCCTACTGAACAGTAACAGACAACCATTCTTACCCTGTAAAACTTTTATTTTGTTTCATGATATTCTTTTTCCGTATTGACATTCCAGATATTATCCTTGGTTGTGACACCATCGATAATATTCTTCACTGCTTCAAATGCTGTACACATGGAATGGTCAATGTTATTGTAACGATGCTGACCGTTTCTGCCTACACAGAACAAATTAGGAATGGTATCCAGATAGTTTCTTAAATCGTCCATATGTTCGTAAGTATCGAAATAAGCGGGATAAGCTTTCTTTACCCTTTCCACATGGTAATCTAGCACATCGTTTTCGCTGTCAATAAGATTCATCTTAACCATTTCGCCGATACCCATTTTTCCGAATGCGTCGTCACTCATTGACCACATTTCATCGCCTTCATTACAGAAATATTCCAGTCCCATCCATACAGTGTTTTCAACATTTTTGACCAGATACGGCGACCAGTTATTATAAATCTGAAAACGTCCCATTTTGACACTTCTGTCGTGAACATACACCCAGTTGTCGGGAACAATATTTCCTAATGTTTTGGTTTTGGTTTCATTTTTCAGATTCAGGTGAGGAATCAGTACACCAACCGTCATATAATCCCTGTAAGGCAACCCTGAAGCAATTTTGCGATATTCTTCGGGAACATCGTTCATACTTTCCACTAAATCCTTGACAGGCATAGACGATATGACATAGTCACCATTTACCGTTGTGAGTTTACCGTTCTGTTCATAAACAAGACCCGTCAATTGATTCTTTTCGTTTTTAATCACCTTGACAACTTTGGCATTTTTGATAATTGTGCCACCCATTTTCTGGAAATCATCAGCAGTAAGTTCCCATAACTGTCCCGGACCCAGTTTCGGATAAGCAAATTCTTCTATCAATGATGTTTCTACCTTACGGTTCTTTTTGTTGAACATCTTACCAAAGATATCACTCAGAATTGCCATTATGGAAAGCCCTTTGACACGCTGAGCTCCCCATTCGGGCGAAATTTCACTGGGGTGCCTGCCCCAGAGATTTTCCGTATAGTTTTCAAAAAACATGGAATAAAGTTTTTTGCCAAAACGATTGATATAAAAATCTTCAAGAGAATTTTCTTTTCTCTTGAACACAGCACTTTTCATATAGCTACAGCCGACTACAACCGTTGTGCCGAATCCCATATTTTTGATGGTTTCAAATTTGAGCGATATCGGATAATCAAAAAACTTTCTTTTAAAGAATATACGGGAAAGTCTGTTACGCCTGAGCATAACACGATCGGTTTTTTCAGGATCAGGACCTCCTTCCACGATAGTAGACTGTCTGTGGAGTACCACGTCGTCATAAGGCAATGCCCCCTGTGTCGGTATCATTTTTTTCCACCATTCATTGACTTCAGGAACTTTTGAAAAGAAACGATGTCCTCCCATGTCCATACGATTGCCTTTGTAGTTGAC
>CACYBZ010000096.1 GCA_902772795.1 uncultured Ruminococcus sp.
AAACACTCCGCTATAAACCTGAAATCTATAGCAGAGTGTTTTTCTGTCTGAAATAATTATTATTTTACACTGTTGACAATAGCCTTTGTATCTCTGGCAATAACCAGTTCTTCATTGGTCGGAATAACATAAACTTCAACTTTACTGTCGGGAGTCGAAATTTTGCCCTCTTTGCCACGTATCATTTTTTCGTTGAGTTCAGGGTCAACCTTTACCCCAAGACAGGACAGCTGGTCACAAATTGCCTGTCTGTGCTTTGACTGGTTTTCTCCCAGACCTGCAGTGAATATCATAACGTCACAGCCACCCAAAGCAACATAATATCCGCCGATGAATTTTTCAATTTCATATCTCAGAATTTCATGTGCCAGTTTTGCTCTCTCATTACCTTCACTTACCGCTTTGGTAACATCTCTGTCGTCACTGGAAACACCTGAAATACCAAGCAGACCTGACTTCTTATTGAGAATGTCGCTCATCTGCTGAGGGGTAAGGTCTTCTTTTTCGGCAATATAGGTAACAACAGACGGGTCAAGTGTTCCGCAACGTGTTCCCATCATAAAACCATCAAGCGGAGTAAGTCCCATACTGGTATCAATAACTTTTCCGTCCTGAATAGCGGTGATTGATGAACCATTGCCTAAGTGACAGGTAATCATTTTTATGCCTTCAAGAGATTTTCCTGTGATTTCTGTCCAACGGTTGCTGACATAACGATGAGATGTTCCGTGGAAACCGTAACGGCGAATATTGTATTTTTCATAATATTCATAAGGGATAGGATAAATATATGCTTTAGGAGGCATTGTCGCATGAAAAGCGGTATCAAATACAGCAACCTGAGGCACGTCTTTTCCGAATACCTCTATACAAGCTTCTATTGCCTGAACGTGTCCTTTATTGTGCAAAGGAGCTAACGGAATTAATTCTCTGATACCGTTGATAACTTCATCGGTTACCAGTTCACTCTTACTGAATTTTGCACCGCCCTGCACTACTCTGTGTCCTACTGCTGAGATTTCATCTGTACTTTTGATTACACCGTATTCAGCGTCTGTCAGCATGGCGTTGACCTGCATGAATGCCTCTTTATGGTCTTTCATTTCAACTTCTTTTTCTGCCGTTCTTCCGTCACTTGTTTTGTGTCCGATAAAACTTTTATCCAGTCCTATTCTTTCACAGTTTCCTTTACAAAGCATGGTTTCGTTTTCCATATCAAATAACTGATATTTCAATGACGAACTTCCTGCATTGATGACAAGAATCATCATAGTATAAATCTCTCCTTATGTAAAAAATTTTGTGTCGGTGACTTTACCTTCGACAACACCTATTATATAATAATACAAATCGCTTACAAATTCAACCTTTTTTAGTCCAAAATTTCAGGGTGGTTTAATGAAAAATTGCGTCATTATCTGTGAATTCAATCCTTTTCATAAAGGACATCGGTATTTAATTGAACAGTGTCGGAAAAGCGGAGCAACTCATATTACCGCCGTAATGAGCGGTAACTTTGTTCAGCGTGGCGATGTGGCTGTTATTTCCAAACACTCCCGAACGGAAGCGATTCTCAACAGCGGTGTTGATTTGGTTCTGGAACTGCCTCTCCCCTATGCTCTTTCCCATGCACAGCATTTTGCCCGGGGCGGTGTACAGATTGCCGACAGTATGGGGTGTGCGGATTTTCTGGCATTCGGCAGTGAATGCGGTAATATTGAACTTCTGACACAGACTGCAACGATTATGCAAAGTACAGCATTTTCTGCCCGTCTGAAACAGGAAATAACAAGAGGTATCAGCTATCCTGATGCGGTGGCTGACGCTATGGAATGCTTTGGCTGTCAATTTCGTGATGTACTGCAATCACCGAATAATGTGCTTGGTATAGAATATCTCAAGGCTCTGCAAGAAATTCATTCTCCCATTACACCTATGACTTTCAAAAGAATGGGCGACAATCATCATTGTTCTGAAATCGCCTCAACTTTTGCCAGTGCTACCGGTATCAGAAAACGGATTACCAACCATCTTGATTTTCAGAACTATGTTCCTGAAAGTTCCTATGATATTCTGTATCGTGATATCTCCGAAGGTGCAGTTGCGGATATACAGAATAATATGCGTGGTGTTCTCTGCCGACTGCGTAATATGTCTGTGAAAGACTTTTCTGAAATTGCCGATGTCAACGAGGGACTGGAATATAAAATCAGAACAGCAGTTCAGCAATCTGTAACTTTCGACGAAATCATTGAAAAGGCAAAATCCAGGCGCTATACCTATACACGTCTGAGAAGAATTCTGTTATCTGCCTTTTTAGGCATAACTAAAGATTTTTCAGATAAACCTGTTCCCTATCTTCGGATTCTGGGATTTAACCAGAACGGTGCGGAAATTCTGAAAGTTATGAAAAAACGAGCAACACTTCCTATAGTAACCAAACTCACAAAACTTCCTGATAATTTTCCTGTATTCGGTGAACGGCTTCTGCATCTTGAAACTGCTTCTACGGATATTTATTATACCTTTACACAGCAAGTCAAACCTTGTGGTATGGAATTTAAAAACGGTATTGTTGTCAGATGATTTTCAGCGGATATTCTTTCAGAGTATCCGTATTTATTTTTTGTTGTTTTTATGTAGTAAATTAATAAATAGCAAAGTTTATTTTTTATTAATAAACAGATAATATTATATTTATTATAATTTATTTCAAAATAAAATCCCCTGTATTTCCAGAGGATTACTTTCGGTCTTATTTAGAAAGATTTTTTATTACTTCTCCTGCAATAATCAGTCCGACCACCGACGGCACAAATGCCGTACTTCCCGGAACAGCTCTGCCTGTTGTTCCTTTGGTTTCGTGACTGCGGAGCGGTGTTATCGGCTTTTCTTTGGAGTAGACAACTTTCAGCTTCCTGATTCCACGTTTTTTCAGTTCCTGCCTCATTACCCTCGCCAGAGGACACACCGATGTCTGATAGATATCCGCAATTTCAAAAGCTGTCGGGTCAAGCTTGTTGCCTGCTCCCATACTGCTGATTATCGGCGTTCCTGTTTCGTTGCATTTCATAATCAGCTCTATTTTTCCTGATACCGTATCTATCGCATCTATCACGTAATCATATCGGGCAAAATCAAATTGTTCTGACGTTTCAGGGGTAAAAAATGTCTTGTACTTATGGACTTTCGCCTGTGGATTAATTGCCTTTATTCTTTCCTCAGCGACATCTACCTTGTCCCTGCCGATACTCTCCACAGTGGCAATTATCTGACGGTTGATATTTGTCTGACTTACACTGTCATTGTCAATAATATCAATTTCTCCCAGACCGCTGCGTATCAGTGCCTCGACCACATACCCCCCTACTCCTCCTATTCCGAATACGGCTACTCGGGAATTTCTGATGTTTTCCATTGCTTCATCACCTAAAAGCAGTCGTGTTCTTGAAAAACTATCACACATAATTATTTCTCTCCTTAAAATCCACTTCATTTGCTTTCTAATAATAAAGATACTTTTGTTTTTTGTCAATCATTAACAAAATAAATTTTTTCAACAAAATTTCGACAAAAACTATTTATTTTTTATTAATTATGTGATATAATAATTCCAGTGGAAAGAAAAGGCTTTTGTTGCCTGTATTTTCAAAAAATCAGTCAGTTTACGGAGGTAAATTTTTATGAAAATTACTTATGTGGAGAGAAATGTTAATCTCAGAGATAACTTCAAATTCAGAGTTGAAAAAAAACTTGGCAAATTCGATAAAATCTTCAGTGATGATGCCGTTGCCTATGTTACCGTTACCGTACAGAAAAATGACCAGACCGTAGAAATTACCATCAAAGACAAGGGTATCTTCTATCGTGCTGAGCAGACTTGTGCTGAAATGAATGACGCTGTTGACAAAGTTGTCGATGTTATCGGCGGACTTATCCGCAAGAATAAAACCAAACTCGAAAAGAAACACAAAAGCGGAGCCATTGACAGCTTTATTGCAGACTATGATTTTAATGACACAGTTGCAGAAGAAGATGATTTTGAAATCGCCAGAACAAAAACTATTCCCGTTAAACCGATGTCGGTAGAAGAAGCTATTTTGCAGATGAACCTGCTTAATCACCAGTTCTTCATGTTCAAAGACGCAGATACCAATGAAATTGTTGTCGTCTACAAAAGAAAAGCCGGAAAATACGGTCTGCTTATTCCTGATGACGAGGATTAATATTGAATATAAAGCAAATTTATGATATACTGTCGGCATATTGACGGTTTATCGGGCGGTCAGCGGTGATGTACTGTTGACCGCTTTCTGATGAAAGGAGTATTTTTTTATGAAAATAAATCTGGTCGCTCCCTGTATGCTGGGGGCTGAAGGTCTTGTCGCCGCTGAACTTAAATTTATCGGTGCGGAAAATGTACAGTCTGAAAATGGCAGAGTCTATTTTCAGGGAGATGACAATATTCTTGCCAGAGCAAATATCTGTTCACGGTACAGCGAAAGAATCTTAATTGAAATGGGAAAATTTACCGCCAGAACCTTTGAAGAACTGTTTCAGAATGTCAAAAAAATTCCTTGGGAAAACTGGATTGGTAAAAAAGACCGTTTTCCTGTAAAGGGAAGCAGTCTGAATTCTCAGCTGAGCAGTGTTCCCACCTGTCAGAAAATTATCAAAAAGGCGATTGTCGAAAGACTGAAAAGTAAACACAAAGTGCAGTGGCTTGAAGAAACAGGCGAACTTTTTCAGGTACAATTTCTGATGATGAAAAATAATGTCAGTATGATGATTGACACTTCGGGAAACGGTCTGCACAAAAGAGGCTATCGGGCAGTTTCCACTGATGCTCCCATCAAAGAAACACTGGCTTCGACAATGGCTGATTTATCCCGTGTACATAACGGCGATGTTCTTGTTGACCCTTTTTGCGGTTCGGGAACGGTACTCATTGAATCAGCTTTAAAGGCACTGAACATTGCCCCGGGGAAAAATCGTGACTTTACCTGCCGTCACTGGCATAGGATTGAAGAAAAAGTCTGGAAACAGGAACAGGAAAAAGCTCTTTCGGAAGAAAAAACAAACCGTGATTTCCGTGCTTTCGGCTATGATATCGACTCCCACGCTATTGATATTGCCGTTTCTAATGCACAGAAAGCAGGATTGCAGGACATCATTCAGTTTGAAAAGCGGGATATACGGGATTTTACCGCTGATTTTGAAAAATGTAAGGTCATTACAAACCCTCCATATGGTGAACGCTTACTGGACATCGAACAGGCACAGAATCTTTATCGGATTATGGGCGAAAAATTCTTAAAAAGACAGGGTTACAGCTATACTATTATCAGTCCTGATGAAGATTTTGAATTGCTGTTCGGACGAAAAGCCGACAAAAGACGTAAATTATACAATGGTATGATTAAATGCCAGGTGTACCTGTATTTCCGATGAATTTGTCACAAGAAAAAAACTCCTCACCCGATAAGTGAGGAGTTTTTTTATCTGTTTCTGTTAAAGGGCTTCGCCCTTTAAAATCCCACAAGGGGCTTTGCCCCTTGACCCCACCACTTTTTGAAAAAAGTGGACAAAAACTTTTCATTGTCATAGCTA
>CACYBZ010000097.1 GCA_902772795.1 uncultured Ruminococcus sp.
AAAAAAAAGTGAGGCTATAATGTTAATACATTTGTTTGCATATGTTGTGTCTTATGTTATTTGTAAATCAAGCATAAAGTATAGACTGGCTGTGTTTATTATTTCTCTCATGTTTGCGACCATAGGTTTTTTTTATGTGGTTACACCAAATGCTGATTTAGAGCATCATTATAGGAGTATTGAGCAGGTCAAAGCGTTTGGATTTGCTTCATTTGATGCGAATAATTATTGGAGCGGGGAATATGGATATAAGTATCTGATATTATTGGTGAGTAAATTGCCGTACAAAAATTTTCTTCCTTTTCTTTCAGCCTTTGTGGGATATCTTTTTATAGGAGCTATGGTGGAAAAGTTAGGAAAATATTATCATTTAAATAATTCCAGAACATTTATGATGTTGTTCTACACTTTGTGCTTTGTCAATTTTGATGGCTTTGTAAATGGTATCAGAACACTTTTGTCGTTTTCAATTTTATCGTATTTTATTATTACAGATTTGTTTGAAAATAAGAATAAGATAATATGTTATGTGGCTTATGCGATATGTCTTACAATACATCCGGTATGTGCTATACCGATAGCAATAAGAATTGTTGTAGGTTTCCTGAAAATTAAAAGTATTCGTTTTTTTGTGTTATTGTTTGCACTGTGGCCTTTTCTTCTTACTACGATAAGTTCCATATTGGGAAGTTTTTCCAATATTTCGATAGTTTATACATTGAACCGTATGCTTTATGATTATACGGAAAATTCTTCCAATACAAGAAATATTATTCCCAATCTGTATTACAGTCTGACAATGTTGGTGAGAGCAACAGGAATTGTTGTTTTTTTATGTTTGTTTTTTAAAGGAACTTCAAAGGAAGTACGGAAAACATCTGAAAATAATTTTGAATCGTTTTACATCGCCATTATATCATTTATTGCCGGTTCGGTTATTTCTTACCACATTTTTTTGAGATTATGTATGTTTGCTTTGTTAATGTCACCGGTAGTAATAGGTGCTTATTATTCGTCACATCAGAAGGTGATAATGGATATCGGCACATATAATGCTAAAACATATAAGATATCATTAATCCTTATCAATTCAATGATTTCTTTTCTGTTTAATGTTTTTATTTATGATAGAAATATTCAGTTTGATTTTGTTTTATATTGAAGCAGAAAATTATATGGGGGATATTATATTGGTTATGACTAGAAAAGTAGGCATTGTAACTATTGTTCACGGAGCAAACTATGGTAATAGACTTCAGAATTATGCATTGCAGGAGGTTATTGACTCATTAGGCTTTGAAGTGGTTACTTTTAAAAGAAATGTTTATCTGAACATACTCAGTGAGATAAAAAATAAATTTTTTGAACCGTTGAAACGTTCTGACGCAGTGAAAAAGAGATATGAATTATTTGAGGCGTTCAATAAGAAGTACATTAAATTTTCAGACATCATCTTGTATAACCGTAAGTCAACAGATAGTAGTCAGCTAAAGGATTTTTGTGCATTCGTATGTGGAAGTGACCAGATATGGAATCCGAACTGGTCAACCAACAGTGATAAGGATTTTTTAACATTTGCTCCTTTCGGTAAGAAAAAAATATCCTATGCGGCCAGTTTCGGTGTTGAAGAAATAAATCCGGGCAAACAGGAAACTTACAGGAAGTATCTCAACGGAATTGATTTTATTTCAGTGCGTGAGAATTCCGGTTCTGCGATTGTAAAATCGTTGACAGGAAGGAATGCGACAGTTGTTTTAGACCCGACACTTTTAGTTTCCAAGCATAAGTGGGAGGAAATACAGGAAAAACCGGATAATTTTCCGGATAAAAGATATGTGCTTTGTTATTTTCTTGCCGGGTGTACTTCCGAAAAAGAAGAAATGGTTAAGGATTATTCAGAGAGAACGGGATGTGCTGTTTTAAAAATTGATGACGGAGAAAATGAATTTAGTTATTCATACAGTCCTCAGAATTTTCTGTATCTTATTTCACATGCAGAGCGTATTTTTACAGACTCTTTTCATTGCACGGTATTTTCCCTGATATTTCATAAAAAATTTGATGTATTTCAGAGAAAAGTCGGTGTCAGTAATATGAGTGACAGAATCATGACGCTTTTGAAGACTTGTCAGTTAGAAAATTATATTGATCGCTCGTTATTGATTGATGATGATATTGATTACAACAGAGTGGATTTGTTATTGCAAAAAGAAAAAGAAAAATCTGAATCTTTTATCAGAAAGGCATTGTCCGATGTTGATTAAGTTCGGAACGTATACGGAGGATTGTTATGGCAAAAAACCAAAGGGTAGCGGGTGCTGTTTTAACCTACATTTCTGAAGCTGTAAAAGTTCTTACAGGACTGTTTTATACTCCGGTGATGTTGAGACTTCTTGGTCAGAGTGAATATGGATTATATCAGTTAGTGTATTCCGTAGTATCTTATCTGAGTCTTCTGAGTCTGGGATTCGGTAGTTCATATATGAAATTTTATGCCGGATACAAGGCAAAAAACGATACAGAAGGTATTTCAAGGCTGAACGGGGCCTTTCTTATTATTTTTTCGGTTATTTCCCTGATATCGGTTTTGTGCGGAGCAGTAATGCTATTCAATATTCAGGGAATATTTGGCGATGGGTTAACTGAAAAAGAGTATGAAACGGCCAAAATCCTTATGGGACTGATGATAGCAAATTTAGCCATGACGTTTTTAATCAGTGCTTTATCCGGTCCTGTTACAGCACATGAGAGGTTTATATTTCAGAGAGGATTGACTATTGCACAGAATATTTGTAATCCTTTTTTGACATTACCGTTGTTATTGCTTGGATATGGCTCAGTTGCCATGGTATCGGTGACTACATTTATCACACTGGTATCACTGATTACGAATTTTTATTATTCCAGAAAGGTATTAAAAATTAAATATTCCTTTAAAAAGATTGAGCTGTTGTTATTTAAAGAGATGTTTATTTTTACGTTCTTTATCTTTTTGAATAATATCATTGATCAGGTGAACTGGAGTGTAGATAAATTTCTGTTGGGAAGGTTTATGGGTACTACGGCGGTTGCTGTTTATGGAGTAGGCGGACAGATTAATGCATTGTATGTACACTTTTCTACAGCGGTATCTGGTGTATTTGTTCCTAAAATCAACAAACTTGTTGCCACAGAAAAAGACGATGCAGCTGTTTCCGGTTTGTTTGCAAGGGTCGGAAGGATACAGTTTATGATTCTTATGTTGGTAGCAACGGGTTTTATATTTTTTGGTAAGCCATTTGTCTGTTTTTGGGCCGGTTCTGAATATGCAGAAGCATATTATGTATCCCTGTTACTGATGCTTCCCGTTACTGTACCGTTGATTCAGAATTTAGGAATTGAGATTCAGCGGGCGAAGAATAAACATAAAACAAGATCCGTTGTGTATCTTGGCATTGCATGTGGAAATGTAATTCTTAGTATATTTCTCATCAGAATGTGGGGACCAACAGGAGCCGCTTTAGGAACAGCGATTGCTTTGATAATTGGAAATATTATCTTTATGAACTGGTATTATCATTTCAGGATAGGTTTGGATATTAAATATTTCTGGATACACATATTGAAAATCACGCCTGCATTTATTCTGCCTGTATTGGTTGGTATTATTTTGTTGTATTTTGTTGATATGACTTCTGTTGTCATGATGTTTTTGAGTATTGCTGTTTATACGGTAATTTATTTGTTTTCATTATGGAGATGGGGAATGAATGATGAGGAAA
>CACYBZ010000098.1 GCA_902772795.1 uncultured Ruminococcus sp.
GATGAATTTGTCGCTGATGTAGGAACAGACGAACTTATACCGCTGTCTGTGGGATAGATGATAACATATTCTCCGTTACTTTCCGTAGCGATTTCGCCGTTTTTGGTAGTAGCGACTTCTACTTTTGTTCCGTCAGCATAAGTACCGTTTTCAATTTTAGTTCCCTGAGGGTCAGTGCCGATAACAACAATATTTTCCCCCTTGGCATTTGTGCCTACTTCTGTTTTCACCGCTGTCTGATTGTCAGAAGAGGCAGTGTCTGTTTTATTTTTCCTGAACAAGCTGACAGAAACAGCAAATCCTCCGATAAGCAATATAGCGACTGCGACAATTAAAGCGATAATTTTTTTACTCATAAAGAACTCCACCTCTGAAAATTTATTTCTTTTTCTTAGTAATGGAAAGGATAATAATGAGAATGACAGCAACCGCCATTACTGCTCCCAGTACGATAACCAGTGTTCTGTTGACATCACCTGTGGTAACGGCAGTTTTTCCGTCAAGGGCAAAGCACTGCAAGACAGAAAGTATGCCAAGAACGGCAGAGAGAGTCAATGTTGATATTGTTTTTATTAATTGATGTTTCATAATAAAACCTCCGACGTATTTTAGAAAAATTATAGCAAAAAAACAGAGAAAAGTAAATAAAAATGAATATCGTTAATAAATTGTTCAATTAATTGAAAATTTCGGTGAGCATTTTGAGTGGAGCAATATGTTTTTGAAATTTCACTTGTATAAAAGGTTTATTATCCAGTTTAAGAGTCGCTTTTTTACCGAGTTTGTCCAGTAAATCACCCGTTTTCACATTTCGGATATCGTTGATATACAGGAGCATGAGATTATTATTCTGTCTGATTTCGTAGATACCATAAGATGATGCAGTATTTCTGATTAAAGCCACCTGTATCAGTCCCATAACAGACATGGGAACATCACCGAAACGGTCAATCAGTTCGTCGATAACATCATCAGCGTCATCTTTATTCTGAA
Source organism: uncultured Ruminococcus sp. (assembly GCA_902772795.1). Classification (GTDB taxonomy): domain Bacteria; phylum Bacillota; class Clostridia; order Oscillospirales; family Acutalibacteraceae; genus CAG-964. Next base: position 994 of record CACYBZ010000098.1, read on the forward strand.
TGTCGGCAATACGTCTGTACATGGCAATACGCAGTTTCAAAGAGGGGATATATTCTTCGGGGATATGTGCCGTAATGGGAACATCTATGGAACATTCTACCGACTGTGTGTCAGGTTCTTCGCCACGTTCTTCCTTGATAGCTTCGTTGAGCAGTTTCAGATACATATCGTAGCCGACAATTTCCATATGTCCGTGTTGTTCACCGCCGAGGACATTGCCCGCTCCTCTGATTTCCAGATCACGCATAGCAATTTTGAAACCACTGCCGAACTCAGTAAATTCCTGAATAGCGGATAAGCGTTTTGAAGAAACTTCGGTTAATACTTTCATCGGACGGTAGGTGAAATAGGCATAGGCACGCCTTGAAGAACGTCCGACACGTCCTCTCAGCTGATGAAGTTGTGACAATCCCATACGTTCCGCATTGTCAATGATGAGAGTATTTGCATTGGGAATATCGACACCTGTTTCAATGATGGTAGTACATACCAGTACATTGATTTCATTTTCGAGCATTTTCCGCCATACTTCGGAAAGTTCCTGTTCGCTCATTTTACCGTGACCTATACCGACAGTCGCTTCGGCGATATTTTCGGAAATCTGAAAGGCACAGCTTTCAATTGTTTCAACGCTGTTGTGCAGGTAAAATACCTGACCGCCACGGCGGAGTTCTCTGCGGATAGCTTCAAAAATCACATCGCTGTCATATTCCATAACATAGGTCTGAACAGGCTGACGGTCTTGCGGAGCTTCTTCCAGTACGGACATATCACGCATACCGCTCATTGCCATGTTGAGTGTTCGGGGGATAGGGGTTGCCGACAAAGTGAGAACATCAACATTATTGCACAGTTCTTTGAATTTTTCTTTTTGAGCCACGCCGAAACGCTGTTCTTCGTCGATAATGACGAGTCCCAGATCATGAAAAACAATGTCTTTGGAAATAAGTCGGTGTGTGCCGATAACCATATCAATATCACCGTTTTTCAGACCTTTTATGATTTCTTCCTGTTGTGACGGTGTGCGGAAACGGGACAGCAGTTCAATTTTGACATCAAATCCTTCAAAACGCCGTAAAGCGGTCTGATAATGTTGCCATGCCAGAATGGTAGTCGGACAGAGTAAAGCACATTGTTTTAAATCGGCAACGCATTTGAAAGCGGCACGCATGGCGACTTCTGTTTTTCCGAAACCGACATCACCGCAAAGCAGTCTGTCCATAGGTGCAGTACGTTCCATGTCATAAGTAATTTCTTCGATACAACGCATCTGATCGCTGGTTTCTTCGTATTCAAAGTGAGAGGCGAAATCTCTGTGCCATTCGTTGTCTTTGGAAAAAGCATAACCTTTGGCTTTCATTCTTTCAGAATAGAGTTTAATCAGTTCCTTAGCAATATCTTTCACCGATTTTTTCACTTTGGATTTTGCTTTAGCCCAGTCGTTACTGCCGAGTTTGTTGAGCTTGATTTTTCTGTCTTCCTGAGGGCCTATATATTTGGAAACCATATCCAGTTGTGTAACGGGAACAAAAAGTTCATCGTCTTTGGCGTAAAGAATGGTGATGTAATCTTTGATAATGCCGTCCTTTTCCAGTTTATGAATACCACGGTAAATACCGACACCGAATTTGGTATGAACGACATAATCCCCGACACTGAGTTCTTCGAGAGAATAAATCTGTTGGGCATTTTTGGGACGTGACAGTTTCTTTTTAGCGGTCTTGAATACAGTACCATGCGATATCAGTCTGAATTTTGCATGAGGGTATTGAAATCCTGACGATAAAGTACCTTCCATAATATAGATACGGTCAGGTAAAGGATTTTCGATATCATCGGTAAACTGTACATGATAGTTGTCTTCCGCCAGCTGTTCGGAAAGGGAAACGGCACTTTTCCTTGTTCCTGCCAGAACAACAATACTGACATCGTTGTTGTTATCGTTATCCAAATCTTCTTTCAGAACGCTGTATGATCCGCTCCATAAAGAAAGTTGTTTGGCGGTAAAATGAATGAGTTCTGTCAGCGGAATGTCATAATTACCGTGGGTAAAATTATCAAGAAAAACGGTAGTGTTTTTTACGAAGAAATCCTTAATGACAAATTTTTCGATACAGAATGTTTCAAAGCCTTTGCAGAGTGTTCCCATAGCGAAATTGTCCTTGATTTCGGCGTTGTACTGGGTATAGAAAGCGTTCTGTCTTGCTTTTACCTTGGTTTGTTCGGAAACAAAGACAATTCTGTTCTGGATATAGTCCAGCAGACAGGTATTTTCATCATAGACAAGACCGATAAATTTATCCGTTGAGCCGATAGTCAGACCGTTTTTCAGACTGTCAATTTCATGTTGCAGAATTTCCTTAGCTTTAGCGGAATTTTTTCCACGCAGTAATTTCATTTTCTGCGTGATTTTGTCAACAAGAGCTGACTTATCTCTGATGAATACTTCTACTGACGGGGTAACTGTGATTTTTTCCACGTAGTCAATACGTCGCTGTGTTTCGGGGTCAAAGGTATTGATAGTGTCAATTTCATCTCCCCAGAATTCAATTCTGACAGGCTGTTCGGTATCAGGCATGAACAGGTCAAGGATACCGCCACGTTGAGCAAACTGTCCTGCTCCTTCGACGATATCACAGCGTTCATAGCCGTTGAGCAGTAATGTTTCGACGATATCATCGACAGCAATCGTCATACCGCTTTCCAGAGTGACGGTTGCTTTTCGCAGTACCTTTGGTGGAATAGTAAATTGTGTCAGTGCGTCTATAGTGGTGATGACAACATCGACATTGTTTTCCATGATTTTGCACAGAACATTAATCCGCTGATGTTCATATTCTCTGGAACGGCCTTTGATATCTTTATAGATAAAGTCCCTTACAGGGTAGAAACAGACGGATTTTCCCATAGCGGTGAGGTCATTTGCCATAATCTGAGCCTCATGTTCGTCATAGGCAACAACGAAAGCTCCCATTCCCATAGAGGAGGGGAGAGAGTGAATAATATGTGCCTTATGGATTCCCGAAAGCCCTGTGACAGCTACGGTAGAACCGTATTTCAGAGATTTTTTCAGTGTTTTGTATTCAGGAATTTTTTCGATAATCTTGTCTAAGAATTTCATAGCAATACCTTTCTTATGAGTTGTATTCTGACATTGCCTTATCAATATTGCCGCTGATGATATATTCAATGGCACAGCATACGTTATTCATGAGTTTATCAAGGTCAGCCCGTTCACTCTGGGTAAAGTGAGAGAGTACCCAGTCAGCGAGTTGCCAGTTCGGATTCGGTTTTTCGCCGATACCGATTTTAATTCTGGGGAACATTTCGCTGTCACTCAGACCGATGATGCTTCTTACACCACGCTGACCGCCGTCACTGCCTTTTCTGCGGATTCGCATTTTACCGACAGGAAGGGAAATATCGTCAAAAAGCAGAATAACATTCTGAGGAGGAATTTTATAGAACTCCATCGCCTGAATGACGGCTTCACCGCTTAAATTCATAAAGGTCTGGGGTTTCATCAGCAGTACTTTTTTTCCACTGATGATGCAATCAGCAACAAGGGCGTTGTATTTCATTTTTCTGACAGGACAGCTGTATTTTTCAGCCAGTGCATCGACAGCGATAAATCCCGTATTATGACGGGTATTTTCATATTTTTTTCCCGGGTTGCCAAGTCCGACAACGATATATTCTATGCCATTGTTTTTTTGACTGTTTCCAAATAAATTCAACTTTGATTTCTCTCCATTTCTGTTTTGTATAAGAACATTTGTCAGGGGCATTATCCCTGAACCCCGACCGCTTCTAAAATTGGGGAGTTAAAGGGCTACCGCCCTTTAAAATCCTGTGTTAAGGGCGTTGCCCTTAACAATCCTGTCAGGGGCTTTGCCCCTGAAC
>CACYBZ010000099.1 GCA_902772795.1 uncultured Ruminococcus sp.
AGCTCACTTCGTTCGGGTGGTTTCTTTTTCGTTGATGAAAAAATTCAGCTCTGAAACTATTTCAGAGCTGAATTTCTTTGTTGTCAGGATAACACTGCAGCGCTATTGCAAATGCTATAGCTATATCTTTCTGTCAACGAATACATTTTCTATCTATCAAAATACGGCAATGTTTTTTTGATTCTGTTCAAACCTCTTGCAATATGACGACTCACAACACTTGGGTTTACCTGTAATTCTTCAGCGATATCTTTCATTTTTCTGTCACAAAGATAATACTGCGTAATACAATAGCGTTGTTTTTGTGTCAGTTCAATTTCAAAAGCCTTGTAAAGATGCTTTTTCATCTGTTCAATCTCGGCTTTGTTATCGTTGTGCGACAAACAATAATTTCGGTAAACCATTGCCTGCGATAAACTTTCCAGTTTGACATTATCATTCGGAAACACTTTCATAATATTCTTCCCTTTCGGCACGTTGCCTTAACATCGTGGCGGTATGTTTGCATTCCAGGTACATATTATAAAGAGAACTGATTCGTTCAGCAAGTTCTTCCGACTTCTTTACAATACGACACTGTTTTTTCTGCTGTTTGAGATTGAGTATATATTCTCTCAGACAAGCAGTTTGTCTTTCATATTCCTTTGCCCATACATCATACTTCAAAATACAGAAACCTCCTGTCAGCAACTTATAAAAGTTGATATTTTTTCACCTTTTCACCTGTAAAAAACTATACTGACCATTTTTATTATACTATAATTCAGGCGAATTATCGGTGTTTTCAGAGAAAAAACATATAAAACTATCATTTTCGATAAACATATGTTTGTTTTCTCTGGCACTATTTTAGCAAATCTTTTGCTAAAAATCAAGACGTTTATGAACATTTGTTTCAATGGACAAAAATTTACCTGCTTAAATTAATGCTTTATTTGAAAATGTCACACAAAAGAATAAATAATGTTGATTTTGTAAAAAATATGTGAATTATAAACGAAAAATATTCACCAAATCTTGTTGCAATACCCTGTATTTCTAACCTATATCCTATTTTTTTTCATTTTTTTATTCCATATTATTCTGCAATAAATATGATAATTACTTAAAAAGCAACTTTTTTTATATTTTCAGTGACATTGATGTAATCTTTATAATAAAAGTGAAAAAGTACTTTAATTTTTGTTAAAATTTTGATATAATGAATAGGAAATTTTCAGGAGAGCAATTTTGACCCCGATGTTTCAAAGTCCCCACAACAATAGATTTACAATGTCCTTTAATGATAAACGGAGGCTGTCAAACAAGTGACTGTCACTGTCAGGTGAACCTTGCCCGTATTTACTTTGGCTTCGGAATGTGGACAGTTTACCTCGTTTACCGAAAATCTGACAAAGAAGGTGAAAAATTTCATGAAAGAAAAAACAGGATTTAAAGTATCTTTGGAAAAAATTGTACAGGAACTACAGTTGGAACGTATTTATGAACCGTCACCACTCAAGGATATTTTTGTTACATCATCAAACGTTACCCGTCCCGGCATAGAACTGACAGGATTTCTGGAATTTTATGCCCCCGACCGCCTGATGTTGCTGGGTAATACAGAATATGCCTATCTGAAACGCTTCGGCAGTGAACAACGTACCTATGTGCTGAATAATATTTTACAGCGTAAACCTCCTGCTATCATTGTCGCCAGAAAACGGGAAGTGCTTGATGAAATTATGAAAGTAGCCAAAATCTGCGGAATACCGATTCTGCGTACAGAAGAATCTACCTGCGATATTATGGCATCGTTGATTTCCTTTCTGAAAGCGGAACTTGCTCCCAGAATTACCCGACACGGTGTTCTGGTGGAAGTATATGGTGAGGGTATTCTGCTTACAGGTGACAGCGGTGTCGGAAAAAGTGAAACTGCCATTGAACTGATGAAAAGAGGTCATCGTCTGATAGCAGATGACGCTGTGGAAATACGCAGAGTATCCAGTAACACACTGATAGGTGCATCACCTGAAAATATACGGCATTTCGTGGAACTGAGAGGCATAGGTATTATCAACGCCAGACGGATTTTCGGTATGGGGTCCGTCAAAGTGAGCGAAAAAATTGACATGGTTATTACACTGGAAAACTGGGATAAAGCAAAAGTCTATGACAGAATGGGTATTGATAATGAGTATACGGAAATACTGGATGTAGAAGTACCATGTCTGACCATTCCTGTAAAACCCGGACGGAATCTTTCTATCATCATCGAAGTTGCGGCAATGAATAACAGACAAAAGAAAATGGGGTATAATGCCGCACAGGAATTACTGGCTAATCTGGGTATGGAAATTGATACGGAAAAAAACGTCAGAAAACTTGACTGGTAAAAGGAGTTGACAGAATGAGTGACGGAATTTTGAAATTATATACTGCTGATGAACCACTGGATAAACGTAACAAAGCCAAAACAATGATAGAAGAACTGTCGGAAAATGAAAATATCCCGCAGTCCATCAAAGAAGAACTGAAAAAACTGTATGTTATGCTCTCTGATGAAGAATATGACAAGTTTTCAGATACGTTCAGCGATGCCGATAAAGAAATGGATATTATTCTGGAAGAACTGGAAATGCTGTACCATCTCCTAGACGATGCCGGTATAGAAGACAGCATGGAAGAAGGTGAATTCGGAGCATATATCACTCTGTCAGAGAAAATTGCTGACAATAACGCACTATTGAAAAATATTGCCTTGACACTCGAAAAACAATGGGATATTAAAGTGGAAAAAATCAATAGTGACACGGAATTATATATTACACAAGAGGGCAATACCGTTGAAATCCATCTGGAAGATGCGGTTATTCCCCCTGAACTGATAGCGATGAGTAAAGATGTCAACTATATGATGAGTGACGATGAAGAAGAACAGCCATACCAGTCAACAATTGTCGTTCTTTCTTCTGAAACGTATGACGATACTATCGCACTGGCTCAACTGTTCGTGAAAGTGGTTTCAGCGTGTGCAGTACAGGAAAATGTGACAGGCGTTCTGCAAAACAGCGTGATGTATGAACCTGAATATTATATCAGCAGTGCCGAAGTTATGAAACAAGGAATATTGCCTATGGAAAATCTGCTCTGGGTTCACATCACGGCTGATGACGATGACGAAACCATCACAGCATGGTCAACAGGTCTGGAATGTTTCGGCAGAGAAGAAATTGAAATTATCAATTCCAGAAAACAGCCGTTGAAAGTGGTCGAATTTATCATGAATATCGCAAACTATCTGCTGTCGGAAAATGTTTATTTTGAGAACGGCGAAACAATAGAATGGGTATCTGACAAACAATTTACGGTCACTATCAGTGACGGCATCTATAAAACCACCAACACAATGAAAATCAATTACTATACTGACTGACTTTTATTAACTCACTGCAGAAAGAAATATCTTCTCTTTGAACAGTCAGGGGCTCCGCCCCCGAATCCCTTTCAGGGGCTCCGCCCCTGAACCCCGCAAGCCTTTGAAAAGGCTTGACCGAAACTTTTAAGGCGAAATCTGCTGTCGCAGATTTCGGACAACATGGGAAAAATATTCCGAACGAAGTGAGCCTTAAAAGTTTTTGTCCGACTTTTTTCAAAAAGTCGGCAGGGGTCGAGGGGACGGCGTCCCCCGTGGGATTTTTAAGGGCAAAGCCCTTAAACACCCACCCCTTGGCAGGATTATCAGGAGGTAACCCTTAATAATCAAAAAATGAATCTTCAACCATAGCGGTTATTTTACGGAGGAAATCATGTATTATGTAAACAGTATCATCGAAATGGCAGAAAATTATGGTTTCGGTGTTAAATTGAACGAGGATATG
>CACYBZ010000100.1 GCA_902772795.1 uncultured Ruminococcus sp.
AGGGGCTCCGCCCCTGAACCCCGCAAGCCTTTGAAAAGGCTTGACCGAAACTTTAAGGCGAAATCTGCTGACGCAGATTTCGGACAATGCAGGAGAAATATTCCGAACGAAGTGAGCCTTAAAAGTTTTGTCCAACTTTTTCAAAAGTTGGTGGGGTCAAGGGGCAACGCCCCTTGGCGGGATTTTCAAGGGTGCAACCCTTGAACAGTAAACCATACCAGGTCAAGGAGCAACGTCCTTTGGTAGGATTTTCAAAGGTGCAACCTCTGAACAGTCCTGATGATTAAATTGTATCTAAATAACATCACCTGCCACCCGATATTTATTTGCAAATTTACAAAAAATATAAAAAAGATTTGAAATAACAAAGTAAATATGATAAAATATATCAGATGTAGGCATTAAAAAATGAACAAAGAGGTGGAGTATTTGGAAACATTCAACGAAGCTTGGGATTTGATATGTGATTATCTCAAAAACAAAAGGGACAACGGTAAAAAGGCAATTTCGGATGTGGCATACAACGCTTGGATAAAGAAAGCCAAACCGCTCAACGTCAACTTTGACGAAGTATGTATCACGCTTTGTGTACCGAACAATCTCAACAAGACCGTGCTGGAAAACAGCTACATGGAAATACTGAAAAACGCATCCGAAGAAGTGCTGGGAACACGATTCAACTTTATCATCGAAGTTTCCGCAGACACAGCACACGACGATACAACACAGAAAAACGATGAAGTACTCAGTGACAAATACGGAGATGAGTATACCTTTGATAACTTTGTCGTAGGCAAATCCAATGACCTCGCTTATAAAGCGTGCGTTGCTGTTGCCAAAGACCCTGCAGGTCTGGAAGTACAGAATCCCCTGTTCATCTATGGTAATTCAGGACTGGGAAAAACACATCTGCTCTATGCTATCAAGAACGTCATTTCTCAGAATGACCCTTCCAAAAAAATTATCTATGTCAAAGGTGAGGATTTTACCAACGAACTGATTGACTCTCTGAGTAAAAAAAATGCCGACCAGTTCCGTGACAAGTACAGAACTGTTGATGTTCTGCTCGTGGACGATATACAGTTCATTGCAGGAAAAGAGGCAACACAGGAAGAATTTTTCCATACGTTCAACACACTGTATGAAGCCAGAAAACAGATTGTGTTCACCTCTGACGTTCCTCCCAAAGAAATGAAAACTCTTGAAGACCGTCTGAAATCCCGTTTTGAGTGGGGTCTGCTTGCCGATATCCAGCCCCCCGATATCGAAACAAGAATTACTATTATCAACAAAAAAGCCGAACAACTGAATATAGAAGTTCCCTACAATATCAGCGAACTGATTGCGTCAAAAATCAAAACCAATATCCGTAAACTTGAGGGAGCAGTAAAAAAACTCCATGCGAAAAATTTACTGAACAATGAGAAAATCAGTATCAAGATGGCACACGAAGTCATCGCTGAACTGCAAAACGAAGAAGTTCCTGTGGAAATCACACTGGATACGGTCGTTGACGAAGTGGCAAGAACTTTCAATGTCACTGCCGAAGAAATCAAATCCTCCAACCGCCGTGCCAACCTCTCCAAAGCCAGACAGATTGCGATCTACCTTGTCAAAGATATTACCAATATGTCTATGGAACAAATCGGCACTGCTTTCAATGGCAGACATCATTCCACCATCGTCTACACCTGCCAACAAGTGGAAAAGAGTATGGAAAACGACCCTAAAATCCGTGAGATGATTCAGGATATCCGCAAAAATCTGGAAGCAGAATCCTGATTTCGTGATTTTTCACCTCAAAAGTTATTAACATTTTCAACAAGTTTTCCACATAAAACTGTTGAAAACTCAATTTTACCCCGAAAAGTTATTAACATTTTCAACAAGTTTTCCACATAAAACTGTTGAAAACTCGATTTTGCGAAAAAAATTCTCAAAAAAGTTTTCAACATTCTTGTCAACAATTTCAACATGATTGTGGAAAATGTGGAAAATGTTGAAATGTGGAAAATGTTGAAAACTTTTATGTTGAAAGTTTTCAACAAGTTTTCAACAGGTTTTCAACATTTTTGACCCCCCAATTGTTGAAAACTTTGGCTCAAAAATGTCGTATCTACGACGTTTTTGATGAGTTTTCAACAAATTGACATCCCCTACTACTACTACTATAATCTGTATAGTGAATGTTTTATTTTTTTCAAAATTTTTTTCAAAAATTTTTTTCGGAGGATACAAATGAAATTTTCATGTTATCAAAAAGATCTGGCAACAGCTGTCACCAATGTGCAGAGAGCCGTTTCCTCAAAGACAAATCTTCCGGCACTTGAGGGAATTCTTATCAAAGCGGAAAATGACAGGATTACTCTCTGCGGTTATGATTTGGAAATCGGCATTACCACGTTTCTGCAAAGCAGTGTGCAGGAAAACGGCGGAGTGGTTGTCAGTGCAAAACTGTTCGGGGAGATTGTCAGGAAATTACCCGAAAACAGTGTCAGCATAGAAACCGATGAAAAATCGGTAGTATATATTCAATGCGGTTGTGCCGATTATCAGATAGTCGGTATTCCTGCCGATGATTATCCTGAACTGCCTCAGGTGGACGGTAACAGTACGCTGGAGATAGAAAGCGGTATATTACGCAATATGATTAAGCAGACTATCTTTGCGATTTCTGACGACAGTACCAAGCCGATTTACATGGGGTCGTTGTTTGAAATTAAAAATAAAGAATTCCGTATTGTTTCCATTGACGGTTACAGAGTGGCTATCCGTCAGGAAGCGGTGAGCTGTGATACCAACAGCAAATTCATCATTCCGGGAAAAACGCTGAGTGAAGTACTCAAGCTCACCACGGACGAGGAACAGAACGTGCAAATCACGGTAGGACAACGACACGCCGTTCTGCAGATTGAGAATTATTCTCTTATCACCCGTCTGATTGAAGGAACGTTTCTGGATTACCGTTCTACCATTCCCGAAACGTCAAAGACGGAATTCATCGCTAATACCAGAGAATTTATTTCGGCGGTGGAAAGAATGTCGTTACTCAATTCAGACAGAATCCAGAGTCCGATAAAGTGTATGGTGTACGATACACAGGTAAAATTATCGTGTTCAACATCTGTAGGCAAGGCGAACGATACAGTTTTGGCACACGTCACAGGCGAAAATGTAGAAATAGGGCTGAACAACAGATATTTGCTTGATGCCCTGAAAAATGCCGATACCGACCAGGTTAAGGTCAGTCTGAACGGGGCTATCAGTCCGATTAAGATAACGCCTGTTGACGATGGCGGTTCGTTTATATTTCTGGTCGTTCCGATGAGGTTTAAGTCATGATGCAGAAAGAAAAAATTTTTATCGACAACGATTTTATCAAACTGGATAATCTTCTGAAATTCAGTGGTTGTGCCGAAACAGGCGGACAGGCAAAAGTGATGGTGCAGAATGGTGAAGTCACACTCAACGGAGAAGTATGCACCATGAGGAACAAGAAAATCAGAGACGGAGATGTTGTTGCCACAGAGTTTAAAGTCATTGAGGTGTGCCATCGGTGATTATCAGAAAACTGAAATACAGTAATTTCAGAAATCTGAAAAACGGTGAACTGGATTTTGATGACGGTATGAATATTATCACAGGGGAAAACGGTCAGGGAAAAACAAATCTGATTGAAGCCTTGTGGCTGTTCAACGGTGTAAAATCTTTCAGAACGGCGAAAGATAGGGAGCTTGTGACGTTCAGAAAAAGCTGTGCGGAGGTAGAAGTAAGTTTCTATGCCTCTGAGAGACTCCAGAATGCCCGTATTCGGCTTTTAAGCGGAAAAAGGGAAAACTACCTTAACGAAATTAAAAAGCCGTCCTCGGCTTATCTGATGGGCAAAATAACGACAGTGGTTTTTTCCCCCGAAAATCTTTCGCTGATAAAGGCAGGGCCTTCGGTGAGAAGAAAGTTTGTGGACAGTGCCATATGTCAGGTAAAGCCGAAATATTCCGCTTTGCTTGCCCGGTATAACAAGGTGCTGGAACAGCGGAATGCTCTGCTCAAAGACAGGGAAAAATACAGGAATTTCGGTGATATGCTGGAACTGTGGGACAGGGAGCTTGCTGATGTCGGCGGTAAGATAATTGCCGAACGTATACGCTATCTTGACAGGCTGTCACAGAAAGCGTGC
>CACYBZ010000101.1 GCA_902772795.1 uncultured Ruminococcus sp.
GTTTACTTAACCGAGAACGCTGAGCAGAACACCTGCGGCAACCGCACTGCCAATGACACCTGCCACATTAGGCCCCATAGCGTGCATAAGTAAGAAGTTTGTGGGATTTTCTGCCTGTCCTACTTTCTGAGCTACACGGGCTGCCATAGGTACTGCCGAAACACCTGCACTACCGATAAGCGGATTGACTTTACCGCCTGTTGCCCAGCACATGATTTTGCCGAACAGTACGCCTGACATTGTACCCATACAGAAAGCAAAAAGTCCAAGACCGATAATTTTGAGGGTATTCAGTTGCAGGAACACTGTACCGACAGCTGTAGCACCGACAGTAGTTCCCAGGAATATTGTAACAATATTCATCAGTTCATTCTGTGCTGTTTTGAACAGTCTGTCAACCACACCGCTTTCTCTGAACAGATTACCCAGCATAAGCATACCTACCAGAGATGTCGCATCGGGAAGGAAAATAGCAACAACGATAACAACCAGTATAGGAAAAATAATTTTTTCCAGTTTGGAAACTTCTCTCAGCTGAACCATGACAATAGCTCTTTCTTTTTTGGTGGTGAGAGCTTTCATAATGGGAGGCTGAATAATCGGAACAAGTGCCATATAAGAATAAGCGGCAACGGCAATAGGGCCTAAAAGTTCGGGAGCAAGTTTTGAAGTAACGAAAATAGCGGTAGGACCATCTGCACCGCCGATGATGCCGATAGCACCCGCCTGCTTTGCCGAAAATCCAAGGAAAATCGCACCGATGAATGTAATAAAAATACCTACCTGTGCAGCAGCACCCAGAATAAAACTTTTCGGGTTGGCAATCAGCGGGCCGAAGTCTGTCATTGCTCCGACACCAAGGAAAATCAGCGGAGGATAAATTCCCAGTTTGACACCCTGATATAAATAGTACAGTAATCCGCCTGTTGTGGGAACATTGTAATATGATACACCGTTCAGTACCGTAACAGCGTAATTGCCTGCCTGATTGTTATGTGCAGCCATATAATCTGATACAGCAACAAGGTCGGTTGTCGGCGGAGCCATAATATTGGGGTAAAGGTTGACCAGTAACATACCAAAGGCAATAGGTAATAAAAGCATGGGTTCATACTGTTTCCTGATAGCGAGATACAGCAATAAAATTGATACCAGAATCATGACATAGTTCTGCCATGCCAGATAACACAGTCCTGAATTCTGATAAAGACCCAGTAACGACTCTAAAAATCCGTTTAAAATTTCCATTCAACACATTCCTTTCCTAAATAATTGCGTTTAAAACGGTCGTGTATTTTCCATAATACCGGCCGTTCCCCATGCGGAACGTGATTGCGGAACTTTTTTGACAGATTTGATTTTTACCTTTTTTTCTCCGTACATCATGTAGACGGCAGAGGTAATTACGGCAATAATCTCATCATTGAGTCCGTTTTCATCAAGAACTTCACTGTCATTTGTGGTCGGAACATTTGCGGGAATTACTTCCGTTTTGGGTGTTTCAACGTTCACAACGGTTTTCTTTTCTGCCTTGCTGTTCAAAGCTGAGGAAACAATCTTACCGTACAGACTGATAAGCAGAATCAGCAGTAACAATACCGCAAATACAACCACAAATCCTGTAATCAGAATGGTGAGTGATGTGGTAACTTTGTCTTCAATGGGCATAAAAGCTGTCATCTCCTTTTTCAATAATAGTCCGAAATAAAACAACATGATACAACTGTTATTTTATAACTCTGTTTCCTATTATAACCTACCGCAAATTTATTTTCAATAATTATTCATAAAATAATCTGTTTTTCCGTTCACTTCTTACCGAAGATGACGTTATATTTTCGGTAAATGTCAGGTCTTGTAACGGGAGTGCAGAAGTTTCTGATACAAAATATGCAGCTTTGTCTTGAAACTGACATTCTTTTTTTGCTCCTGACAGAACGCATAATATTCTTCGGCAGTGCAGTCACTGATAAGAAAATCCAGTTCTTCCCAATGTTTTTCTTTGGGCATATGCTGAAAATATTGTATGGCGGTTTTCACCATATCAAAATCATGATACGTCCTGATTTTTTCGAGTGTTTTCTGTTTGTCAGCACCGTTGGCAATATCGGTACAGATTATCGCTTTAAGATAGTAAATGGTATCCAGATGGATTTTATACATGACTTCGTCACCAAGCTGATATTTTTCCGTGTAGTGAATTGCCAGCATACGGGTAAAATTGTTTTCGACAAAAAGACTTTCTGCACTTCCGCTTAATGAGGAACGTCCTATTTCGGAATTCCATACATAGTATGCGTCATCAAAAAAAGATATTTGTCTGAAATCGGGGTGGGTAAGGGCAAGCATATTCAGATACTGGTCTTCAGCGATGTATAATGTACGGTTCATATCCTGCACAACGGCTTTGAGAAAATCCGCTTTGTATATCTTATTCCAGACGTTGGTGGAAATTGCTGTGGTAAAACAGAAGAACAGTCCTTTCATTTCTTCTTTGACGGCAATATCCGCACTCACTACACGATGAGGACTTTCGGCATACATTTTCTTTTTTCTGCCAAGTCCTTTGGTGATGTAAAAGCCGAACTGACAGATTTCCGAATTGTCTGTCTGAATGGCATGACACATTTTTTCGATACTGTATTTGTCAATATAGCTGTCGTCCTGGTCGGAAAAGGTGATGTAATCTCCGCCGGAGGAAAGAATACCTTTTTTTCTTGCGTAGGTTGTACCTTTGTCGAAACTTTGCAGAACTTTTACCCGTTCATCGTTTCGGGCAATCTGCTGACAGATGTCAAGTGAATTATCGGAAGAAAAATTTTCTACCAGAACAACTTCAATATTCTGATAGGACTGCATTAAAATAGCGTTGACTGTTTTTCTGAGTTTATCTGCTCCGTTATGAACGGGAATAACAACTGAAACTTTTTTCATAGGTGATATACCTGCTTTTCTGAGGAATTGTCCACAGTATAACATTTTGAAGCAGGAATTGCAACTGTCCGAAAGCAGATTGAATGACAGAAAAAAGACTTTTTCAAAAAGATTTCCTGTTGCAGATTTGTAGGAAAAAGGTATCATTTCTGCGTAAAAAATTAAATTTTTGTTAAGGTCTTTTCTCTGCCGTCATCGTATGTTATAATTGAATGTGCACATAATTATATATGGACGGTTGTGTAATTTTACGAGGAAAGGTTAAGTATTTATGAATGGTATTACAAGAAAACCTGTTGCCACAGGTGTTTATTTTAACAGTATAGAAGAAACCGGATTTAAAAGCGTCAAGATATCCGTTACGATGATAGTTCCTCTGGAAAAAGAAACGGCAGCGGCATATTCACTGTTGCCGTTGGTGCTGACATACAGTTGTGCAAAGTATCCTGATACGACAACGCTTAACAGGGCTTTGAGCAACCTTTACGGAGCAGGAATCGGCGGATACTGTCGTAAAATGGGCGAATCGCTTGCCCTGACGATAACGATATCAGGCATTGACGACAGATACACTATGGACAACGAAAAGATTTCCCCTGAACTTGTCAGAATGTTGTGTGAAGTGATTTTCAATCCGAAACGGGAAAACGGTGTTTTCTGTCAGAAAGACTTCGACCAGTGCAAAAGACAGCTTCTGGAATCCATTGACGGAGAATTCAATGATAAACGTGGTTATGCCATTTCACAGATGATAGGCGAAATGTGTCAGGACGAAAAATTCGGTATCAGACGGTACGGAAGCAGGGAAGATGTGGAAAGACTCACTGTTCAGGATTTATATGACGCATGGAAAAATATTCTGGTCTGTTCGAGAGTAGAAGTCATGATGATAGGCAACAGTGAAACAACGCTTGCCGAGAATATTATCAAAGAACAGTTTTCGGCATATGAACGCAGAGTTCCCGAAATCAGCACCGAACTGAAATCGGCTGTTTCGCAGGTAAAAACCAGATATGAAAATTCCGATATTGCTCAGGCAAAACTGGTTATGGGTTTCCGCACCAATACAGCACAGCCTTTTGATAACACGCTTGCGATGTCACTGACGGTAGCTATTCTTGGTGGTACGCCTAGTTCAAAATTTTTCCTGAATATCCGTGAAAAGCTCAGTCTTTGCTATTACTGTGCTTCCCGTTATGACAAACTCAAGGGAATTGTCATTGTTGACAGCGGTGTCGAAAAAGAAAATATTGAAAGAACTGTCAAGGAAATCAATCATCAGCTTGACGAAATGAAACAGGGAAATATCACGGATTTTGAAATCAGTTCGGCGAAACTTGCCATTATCAATGGCTACAAGAGTATACAGGACAGTGTTTCCGGAATGGAATCCTGGTATATCGGACAGATGTTAGACAAAAAAATTCTTACCGTTGACGAGTGTGTTGACATTCTTAACAATGTTGACAAAGAAACGATTGTAAGACTTGCAAATACCATAAAACTTGATACAATATATCTGTTACAGCCTGACAAGGACACAAAGGAGGAAGAATGATGGACAGGGAAACCGTTACGCAGGAAATTATCGGACATATCATAGGTGACAAATACTATAAAATCAACCATAAAAGCGGTCTGACAATATATGTCTATCCAAAGACAGGTTTCAAATCCACTTATGCGTTGTTCGGAGCAAAATACGGGTCTGTCAATACGACTTTCAAGAATGAACGTGGTGAGGAAATTACCGTTCCTGACGGTATCGCCCACTATCTGGAACACAAACTCTTTGAAAGTGAAGACGGTGACGCATTCGCCAAATATGCCAGAACAGGAGCATCTGCCAATGCGTACACTTCTTTTGACAAGACGTGCTATTTGTTTTCCTGTGCGGACAATTTTGAAGAGTCATTAAAAATTCTGCTGGAATTTGTGCAGAATCCCTATTTCACCGAAGAAACCGTACAGAAAGAACAAGGCATTATCGGACAGGAAATCAGAATGTACGATGATGACCCGAACTGGCGTGTCATGTTCAATTTGCTGGGAGCAATGTATCACAATCACCCCGTAAAGATTGATATTGCGGGAACAGTGGAAAGTATCGCTGAAATCACACCGCAGAAACTCTATGACTGTTATTATGGGTTTTACAATCTTCATAATATGGCACTGACGGTTGTGGGCGGAAAAGCACAGCCTGATACAATTATTGCTATGGCGGACAAATATCTGAAAGATGCTCCTCTGAAAACAATGACAAGTACTTTTCCAGATGAACCTGCTACAGTTGTTACAGACTATGTAGAACAGAAATTCCCTGTTACAGTTCCGCTTTTCCACTTAGGTTTCAAGGAAAATGTCCGAAAAGAACGTCTGACCAATAAAGAAATGGCAGAAAGTGAGATTCTGCTTTCTGCGATTGCTTCAGGGTCGTCAACGCTTTATAAGACACTCGAAGAACAGGAACTCATCAACAATACCTTTGAATATGAACATTTTGAAGGCCCTTGTTACAGCAGTGTCTTTTTCGGCGGAGAGTCCAGAAATCCGAAAAAGGTGGCGGAGATTATCCGCAATTATATTGACAACCTCCGTATAACAGGAATTTCCGAAGAAGATTTTGCTATCGCCAAAAGAGCAGTATACGGAGCGGATATTTTCGCTTTCAACCGTAATGAAAGTATAGCCGGTATTCTTATGGAATGTGAATTTTCTGGCAGAGGCTTGTTTGATTATCTGGAATGTGTCAAAAAAGCAACACTGGACGATGTCAACCAAAGACTGCGTACACAGTTGGACAGTCGTTATTCATCATTGTCTGTCATATTGCCGTTATAAACGTTTCCGAAACCACAGTAAAGTGTTTTTCAGGAAATATTTCAGAAAGGTTACAGGGGGAAAAGGGCAATTTCCCTGACAAAGTGAGAGAGGAGAAATTTTTATGTATCATGTTCAGTTTCCGAAAATGGGCTTGAATTTTGACATCAACAACCAGATACACGTCGGTAATCTGTCCATATACTGGTATGGTATTATTATTGCTGTCGGACTGATACTGGCAGTTCTTTATGGCATGGCAAATGCCAGAAGGCTTGGTGTATCAGCAGATAAACTGTTGAATTGTGTCATTGTTGGTGTAATTACAGGCATTGTCGGAGCAAGAGCCTACTATGTTCTGTTTCAGTGGGAATATTATTCGGCACATATCGATAAGATACTGGCTGTCAATGAGGGCGGTCTTGCCATATACGGTGGTATTATCGGGGCTTTGATTGGCGGATTGATTGTTGCTAGAATTGACAAGATGGATATTCCTGCTTTGCTTGATGTGGCAGCGGTCGGTTTTCTTATCGGACAGGGTATAGGTCGATGGGGCAACTTTTTCAATCAGGAGGCCTATGGTGTTCCTACGGAATTGCCGTGGGGTATGATGAGCGAGGGTACAGACAATATTGCTGTTCACCCTTGTTTCCTCTATGAATCTGTATGGTGTCTGCTTGGCGTGTTGGTATTGCACCTGTTTTCAAAATCCAAAGCAAGAAAATATCACGGACAGATGGCACTGCTTTACATGGTATGGTACGGTGTAGAAAGAACGGTTGTTGAAGGATTGCGTACAGACAGTCTGTATATTCCCAATACGTCATTGAGGGTTTCACAGATGGTATCTATTTTCATTGCTTTACTGGGAATCGGTATGCTTATTCTGTTGAAAACGAAAAACTATCAGAGAATTATGCCTGCCGGCAGTGAAGAAATTAAAATCAACAAATTCAAGAAACCTGTCTATTCCATTGAAAAAAATGTTGATGACAATGCCAAAGAAATCAGTTCCCATTCTCTGACAATAGATTTACCCGTTGACGAAAAAGAAGTATCCACAGAAGAAACAGAGAAGTCTGACAATGAGGAAAACATAACAGAAGCAACAGAAGTGGCAAAAACAGATAAAAGCGAAAATAAAAGAGAAAAACTGGACATAACCGCAGAATCCGAAGAAACAGCGGAAACGGAACCCTCTGAACAGACATCTGAAGAAAAAGCAGAAGAATTTTTTGATATCAACAGTGTTATAGAAGATGACACAGAGGCAAAAGATGTCAGGCCGACGAAAAAAGCAAAGAAAAAATCCAGAAAGTAAGTGAGGTAAAAACACTATGGCAACTATTATTGACGGTAAAACGGTTTCAGCAAGCGTGAAACAGCGTGTTGCTGAGGAATGCAAGTCACTTTATGAAAAATTCGGTAAACGTCCGGGGCTGGCAGTAATTATTGTCGGCGATGACCCTGCTTCCAGGGTATATGTCAACAACAAGAAAAAAGCCTGTGAACTGGTCGGTTTTCTTTCACGGGAATATGCTCTCCCCACAGATACCACGCAGGAAACACTGACACAACTGATTGAACAACTTAACTGTGATGATGACATCAACGGTATTTTATGTCAGTTGCCGTTGCCGAAACATCTTGACGAAAAAGCCGTCATTGAGCATATCGCTGTGGAAAAAGATGTTGATGCTTTTCATTGTGCCAATGTGGGAAAAATCATGATAGGCGATTTTGATTTTCTGCCCTGTACACCTTCAGGAATTATGGAAATGCTGGACTACTATCATATCGGAATTTCAGGTAAAGAATGTGTCGTACTGGGAAGAAGCAACATTGTCGGTAAACCTATGGCAATGCTTCTGTTACATAAAAACGGTACAGTTACCATCTGTCACAGCAGAACACAGAATCTTAAAGAGGTTTGTCAAAGAGCGGATATCCTTGTTGTTGCCATAGGAAAGCCCTGTTTCGTCACAGCCGATATGGTAAAAGACGGTGCTGTTGTCATTGATGTCGGCATTAACCGAAAGGCAGACGGCAAATTATGCGGTGATGTTGATTTTGCTGAGGTTGAACCGAAAGCTTCCTATATCACGCCCGTTCCTGGTGGGGTAGGACCGATGACTATCGCTACACTGATGAAAAATACCCTTACCGCTTTTAAAATCCAGAATAACATTTAACAAATACGGACGACAGATTTTCTTTCCTGTGTGAATGAAAATCTGTCGTTCTTGTTTCATGTACTTTTAGCACTTGATTTTAAAA
>CACYBZ010000102.1 GCA_902772795.1 uncultured Ruminococcus sp.
AAAAATCCGAACGAAGTGAGCCTCAAAAGTTTTTGTCCAACTTTTTTCAAAAAGTTGGTGGGATTTTTAAGGGCGAAGCCCTTAAACCGTGAGCAGATAGAAAAGCATTTTTTCCAGTCGGGTGTAGATGTCGGACAGCTGGGAAACAGGAAGAGGATTTTTTCCCTTGCCGATTTCCACAGTAAAAGCAGGTATATTTTTTTCGGTAATCAGCCAGTCTTTGAACCCTCCGCCTACAGCGATGGGGTCGGGAACACGCAGAACATAACCGCTTAATTCTGCCATTCTTTGTGCGATTTTCAGACTTTGCGGTGGGGTATGTTCGCCGAAACTCCAGTAGATTTCTTCTCCCTGAGAGTGAAATGCAGTGGCAATATGAATACTGTTTTCACGACAGTAACGGGTCAGTATTCTTGTTTCGGGCTCGCTTTCGGGAAACTCTCCGCCGTAGCGTGTCATGGACGGGAAAGTAATACCATTGTCAATTTCCCGCTGTTTGACGTTTTCCCAGTCGGCGTTGAAATTATGATTGATATCTACACCGAGTGCATTACTCTGCCAGTGAGAAGTGTTGTCATGGGCAATCCTGTTGACGAAATTTTCAAGATGTTTTGCCGACTGACTGCCGTGTATGGCAATTTCCACGCCGTCAGGGTTGACGCAGGGAATCCATACCAGTGTATATTTCTGCAAACATTCGGATAAAATTCCGTTTAATGCGGATTTACGGTTGATTATTGCGTCACCAATCCTTATAATAAGCATATACAGAAGTTGTGATGTTATCCACTCGGAACCGTGAACACCGCCACAGAAAAGAATCTGTTTTTTCTTGTTGCCGATACGGAAACAATCCACAGATCGTCCCAGAATACTTTTTCCGATACTGTCTGCACTGACAAAAAAATAATTGTCCAGAATATGTTGTTTTAACTGTTGTCGGATAGTTTCATCACAATTTTCAAAAAGCAGATTTTCAAAGTTAGTCGTCATAATGTAAGATACTCCTTTATGTAGGTTGTCCGTCAAGATATTCTATGAAAGACATTTTGAAAATATGCCGAAATTTTATCTATGGAGATGTTGAAACAATGGAACTGTACGAAAAAACACTCAACAGCAAAATGCTCTATGACGGGAAAGTCATTCATGTCACGCTTGACGAAATAGAACTCCCCAACGGCAATACCGCTATGCGTGAAGTGGTAAACCATAACGGTGGTGTCTGTATTGTGGCACTGAATGACGAAAATGAAATTTACTTTGTCCGTCAGTACAGATATCCGTATCATGAAGTGGTACTGGAAGTTCCCGCAGGCAAGCTCGAAAAGGGAACAACACCGCTCGAAAACGGAAAAAGAGAACTCAAAGAAGAAGTCGGGGCAACAGGTAAGGACTATCGTTTTCTTGGTGAACTCTATCCGTCACCGGGATATACGTCAGAAGTCATTTATCTGTACTGTTGCCGAATAGAGAGTCTTGGGGAGGATTGTCCCGACGAAGATGAATTTCTCAACGTGGAGAAAATACCTGTCACGAAAGCCGTTGAGATGATTCTGAACAACGAAATCAAAGACAGCAAGACACAGACCGCTGTACTGAAAACCTATCTTTTAATGCAAAAAGGTGTTTTATAAATCCAGAAGATATGTTATAATATAAAAATCGAGTAAAGTTTTGTGCGGAAAGAGGGAAAATGACAATATGATAATCAGTCCTTTAATCATTATTATGGTGGTGGCAATACTTATCGCAACAGCGGTGCTCTACATCATCAACAGACCGACAAAACCCATTTTTACAGGGGTATTTCTGGGATTGTTGCTGATGAGCGTTATTTTCACGATGGTGATTAACATTGAACTTTCTGCGACAAGTCCTGTACTGAATGCTGACAATAATTTCTTTAAGGTACTTGCCGATTTCATCACCATGGAGAAATCGCCGTCAAAGGCTGAACTGGCACAGACTTTCGGGTTGTTGCAGGTAACGGACATTGTACTGATTGTCATTTCCGTCATCACGTCCATTCTGGAAATGAGGGTACTGTTCCGCAACAACACGAGTACATTAAGTGAGGAAGTGAAAAAATGATTATTTACGATACCCTTCAGGAGATGAATACCCCTACCGCAGTAGCGTTGGGACATTTTGACGGTATTCATAAAGGACATCAGCTTGTCATCAGCAGTGCGGTAAAATGCAAGACACAGAACAACCTTACTCCTGTGGTGTTCACTTTTCAGCAGAATCCTGCCAGTGTGGTGCAGAATAAGAAAATACCCTATCTCATGGACAGACAGAATAAAAACAGACTTATCGGAGAACTTGGTGCGGAAGTTCTTTTCGATATTGACTTTCATGAGGTAAGAGGGATTCTGCCCGAAGAATTTGTCAGGGAAATACTCTATAAAAAACTCAAGGCAGGACGGGTATACTGCGGATTCAACTATCATTTCGGGAACGGAGGCACAGCCAACAGCGAAAATCTCAGGGATTTGTGTTCCCGTTACGATATCGAAGTGGTAGCCTTACCGCCGTCCATGTATCATGACGAACCTATCAGTTCTACCAGAATCAGACATTATCTTAAACAGGGCAGGGTGTCAGATGTCACCAGAATGCTTGGTCGGGAATACAGTTATGAACTGACGGTCTGTAAAGGCAATCAGCTGGGCAGACGTATGGGTACACCGACATTCAATCAGATTATTCCCGAAAATCTGATATTGCCCCGTTTCGGTGTATATGTGACGGCGGTAACGTGTGGTGACGGCAAGAAAATCTGTGGAGTGACAAACATCGGTATCAAGCCGACTGTCGGTACGGAATCACCGCTTGCCGAAACATGGTTGCCCGACTATCATTGCGGGGAACTCTACGGAAAAAAAGTACGCTTTGAAATTCTGGAGTTTATCCGTGGAGAAAAGAAATTCAGCAGTATTTTTGAACTGAAAGCGTCTATCCTTTCCGATGGTCAGAAAGCAATGAA
>CACYBZ010000103.1 GCA_902772795.1 uncultured Ruminococcus sp.
AAAACTGGAAGACAATTCTGACAAGAGCGTTGACGATTTGGACGTACCTCTTGAAGGAAGTTTCGATGTTGAACCTGCCAAAGTTACAGTAAGCGGTAAGTTTGTCGAAAATACAAAACCGGTCGTTACTATGGCAAGTGATACTGTTTTTAATACATCATCTACTTCAAACAATGATATTCAGAAAGCTATAAAAAATGTTGCTTCATCTCCTGAATTTATCGAACTGGTTAAAAAAGAACTCGAAAAAAATAAAAAATCCTGATTAACTACATTTAAGCCTTGCAATTTTATCTTGCAGGGCTTAAAATTTTGCTGTCAGATAAAAGAAAATCTGTGATTGTCAGTTTGAGCATAACAGATTATCTAAGAAAACATAATTTCTGAACCGTTTTGTCAGAATTTTCTGACAATCGGCAAAGTGGTTTCAGGAAATCAGCGTGAGTTTACGCAGTAAAATCTGAAAATTCCGGTAAGCCCTTTTTAAAGGTTTGTGGGATTCAGGGGCAAAGCCACTGATGGGATTTTTAAAGGTAACGCCCTTAAACTATTCAGTATTCTAGCCAAAATACTGATTTTCTGTTACTGTATTGCCCTTGCGTTGAACTACAGTGAAAGGTTGATTGAAATGGTGATTGATTATTTTCTGAAAGTCGGAGAACAGGTTCTGGTATTGTTCATTCTTATTGGTGTGGGTTATCTTTGTGGTAAAGTAAAATTTCTTGACAATCATACGGCAAAACATATTACCGATATCGTACTTTATGTAGTAACTCCGTGTGTTATTATTCATGCTTACCAGATGGAATTTGACCCGTCTGTACTGAAAAATCTGGGAATTACCGCTTTGGCAGCTATTGGTGTACATCTGTTTTCCATTGTTATTGTGAATATCTTCTTCCGAAAAACGCCTGACAACAAAAAGGAAGTCCTTAAATTTGGTACCGTATTTTCCAACTGCGGATTTATGTCCTTGCCACTGCAACAGGCTATTCTTGGTCAGGAGGGGATTTTATACGGTGCAGCATTTGTGGGAATATTCAATATTTTCGTATGGAGTTATGGTGTGGTCTGTATGAGTGGCGATATGAAAACACTTTCTGCTAAAAAACTGTTTTTTAATCCGGGAATATTGGGTGTCATTGTTGCCTTGTTGTTGTTTCTTTTCTCTATAAAATTACCTACTGTCATCGGTGCCCCCATAGGTTATCTGGCTAACCTGAATACACCGTTACCTATGCTGGTTATTGGATTCTATCTGGCTCAGTCCAGATTAAATAATGGTCTTAAAGATAAGTATGCGTGGTTGTCAGTGCTGATCAGGCTTCTCATTATTCCTGTAATCAGTGTTGCTGTCATGATTTTATTGGGAATAAGAGGAGTGCCTCTGGTTACTGTTGCGATTTCTTCTTCAGCTCCCATAGCTGCCGCTACTACGATGTTCGCTACCAAATTTGACAAAGATACAGAATTATCCGTCAATATTGTTTCTTTGTCTACAGTTTTATCTATTGCCACCATGTCCTGTATTGTGGCGGTATCGCAGATGTTTGTCTGAAGTTATGATTTGTGTATTTGTTATAGAATCATTTATCGATTATTATCACATATCAACCGAAAATAATCAATGATAACTGTTTCATTTTGGCAGTATCTGTGCTATAATGAAAAAAAATGAATTTTTATTTTTCAGGAGGAATGAACTTTTTATGAGTAATATCAAAGTTTCCGTCATTATTCCTTATACCGAAGAAAATAATAAGATAGTGGATACGCTCTCCTCCATATGTCGACAGAAAAATTTTGATTCCACAAAAATACAGGTGCTGATTGTTGACACTACTGAAAATACAGACAGTAAACAGTCAACGGGAGATTTGTCCATTTGTAAAATCATCAGTACAAAAGCAGTGACTAACGAGGCGGAAGTCTGTAATTTTGCCATGACATATATAGAAAGCGAATATGTTACCGTATGTCGTTGCGGTGATATTTTCAGTGAAGGTTATTTTTATCGCTGTCTGAAAGCGTTTGATGAATATGAAAACGTACCTTGTGTCAGTGTCAGAAGATTCTGTATCAATCCTGTTTTCAAAGAAAAAAAAGCTAACCGGCTTAACCGTGATAAAAATTTTGACGATATGCCTGTAGCTCTTGAAGACAAACCCAATTTTATCAATACCGAAGTCTGTGGTGTTATGTTCAAAACAGCATTGTTCAGAAAATACCAGTTCAATAACAACCTGAAATATGAATATTTCCAGGATTTCATGTTGAAATTTCAGTTGGATTATCCTGAATCCATAGAAGTGTCTCATGAAGAATATGACTATTTTATGCCTGTAGAAGATGATTTTCTCTACTATATCCCTTCCAACTATAAAGACTGGTATCAGCAGTCTATGGAAGAATTTTTAATTCCGCTGGCAGAGTATTCCAAACAGAAACTCGGTTTTGTGGCGGAATTTCTGCAGTTTTATCTGATGTTCGCCGTATCGACAAGGTTTCTTGCCAATATGAACAACCGCAATAAAAGGAACATGAATGCCGAAGAACTTGCTGATTTTTTAGCATCTGCACGGAAGGTACTTCAATATGTCGATAACAACTATGTTCTGAATAAAAACAAACTCAAATCCTTTGACTACAGCGAAGAAGCAGCAGAAATGTTCTATATGCTGAAATATGACATCACCTTTGATGATATGCCCGTGGTGAATGTGGAAGGTAAAAATGAAGTCTACCTTAACTGTAACAATGTTTTTATTGCCAGACTCACTGACCAGAGAGTAGGTATGCATGTTATCGACTATCGTAACGGCAATTTAGTGATAGACGGGTCTTTTCGTCGTGTCTTTGATTTGCGGGAAATTGATTTTTTTGTCAAGTTCAATAACGAAAAAATCAAACTCGTCAATAATGACCGTTATTCTCTTACCAAATATTTTGGTATCAGTGCCTATAAAAAATTTACGTTCCATCTGGAACTGCCACTGGATTACAGTAAGGACTGTCAGACTGTGGAATTTTTTGCCCGATATCGCTATACCGTTATTCCTCTGAAACTGTCTTTTTTACATCATTGGGCGAAATTTACACAGTCGCCTGCCTGTTCCTACTGGCGGTTCAACCGTTATATTGCCCATGTAAAAAATGCCAAAGTTATTGTGATTCACCATGCTTCGGCAATGAGTACGTTCAAAAGCGAACTGCGTTTTCTGCCACGTGTATTTAAACAAAGCAAGCGTTCCTTTATCACCAGAATAGAATACTGGCTGACAAGACCGTTTTTCCGAAAGAAAAAAATCTGGCTGATGTATGACAAGCTTTATAAGGGCGGTGACAGTTGTGAATACCTGTACCGCTATTGTGCTGACAAGAAGGACGGTATTTCCCGTTATTATATTATTGATGAAAACACTTCCGATTATAAAAAACTCAAGGCGGACGGTCTGAAACCTGTCAAAACTCATTCCTTCAAGCATAAGATGCTTTTTCTGAATACCGATATCGCCTTGATTACCAATTCCAATGTTTTTCCTTTCAACGGTTACAGTATGGACAGGTCAAGATTTATTCGGGGATTGTGTAATTTCCCTTCTATGTGTCTGCAACACGGCTTGTCTGTGCAGAAGTGTGCTATGGCACAGCAAAGAATTGTCGATAATACGCAGATGTATTTTCTTGCTTCGCCTTACGAATATAAAAATTTAAGTAATCACGTTTATAATTATCAGGATTTTGACATTCTCAAAATGACGGGTATCGGCAGATATGACGGTCTTATCAACAACGACCAGAAACAGATTTTGTTTTCACCGACGTGGAGAATGTACAACGCTATGCCCGTTACGACCAGTGAGGGCGAACAGCGTGCCTATAATCCGGAATTTCGACATACTACGTACTACAAGATTTATAACGACCTGATTAATAATCAGAAACTTATATCTACGGCAAAGCAAACAGGCTATAAAATCAAATATCTGCTTCACCCTATTCTTAGTGCACAGGTCAATGACTTTGTTCCCGACCCTTATGTGGAAGTGATTTCGTCGGTAGGAGATCTGAGTTATGAAAAAATTCTGACAGAATCCAGTCTTATGGTAACGGATTATTCTGGTGTTCAGTTCGACTTTGCCTTTATGAAAAAACCGTTGGTATATTTTCACCCGTCACAACTGCCTGCCCACTATGAAGACGGTGGATTTTTCTATGATACCATGGGGTTCGGCGAAATCTGTACGGAAAGTGAACAGCTTGTCGATACACTTTGTGATTATATGAAACACGGCTGTCAGATGAAACCACAGTATATCCAACGTGTGGAAGATTTCTACGAATTCAATGACGACCACCATAACTGCGAAAGAATCTATCAGGAAATTTTAAAGTATCAGCAACAGGTCAATAAAGATAAACTGAAATAACTGTACGGTATTGTCTGAAACGTACCGTTATTGAAGAAAACGGACGATTGTTGATTTTCTGACAGAAGCAAAAAGTTGTGATTTTGACTATTCAACACTAAATTTACACTTTGTTAATCAATAACTATGCAAAATTATGATATAATTCAACATAATCGCTCGATGTGGGGATAGTTTTATGCTGAAAATTTTTAGAATAGCGATGTATATGTTCGGAATTATTGTGGCAGGAACTTCATTTGTATCCTGTACACAGGGAAAAATTCCCTATTCTGCCGAATATACCAGCGATACGGAAAATACAACACAATATTTGCAACAGAATTCCGAATTGTCAGAAAGTGGAGCATTCCGTTATAGCATCAAAGATAATGCTATCGTGTTAAAAAAATACACAGGAAAAGAAACGGTGGTTGAAGTTCCTGAAACGATTGATGATATTGAAGTCCGTGGTATTGATGCCAGATGTTTTGAAAACATCAATCAGAAAGATGCGATACATTGTGTGAAAATCCCCTCCACTGTCAGCAATATCAACATCATGGCTTTTTACAACAGCAGGTTTCTTGAAAATATTGAATGTGATGATAATATGAATTATCTTTCCGAAAACGGTATTCTCTATACTTCAGATATGTTGAGTCTGATTGCTTATCCCGAAAACAAGGCAGGTTCTGAATATGATATGCCGAATTCCATCAACAAAATTTACAGCAATGCCTTTTCTTTTTGTAATCATCTGAAAAAGGTGAAACTTTCTGAAAAACTACAAATTATTCCCGACTATGCATTTGCCTATAATTCAGGAATACAGAATGTGATTGTTCACGGTAAGATTACACATGTTGGTTTTGCGTCTTTCTGTAAGTGCGAGAATCTGAAAGAAATTCAATTTTCTGATACCGTAGAAAATATCAATGACAAGGCTATTCTGTTTTGCAATAATCTTCAGAAAATTACTGTCAGTATTGAAAATCCTGTACTGGAAGATTATGCCGGACATATCGGTATTACTTATGTTACAACGGCACAACAACCGTAATGAGGTTCAACATTTTCTGAAATCCGTTACCCCAATAATACATCAAGTATCATCATTACAGAAAATCCCATACCAAATGACAGTGTTCCTATATTGGTATGTTTTCCCTGTGACGTTTCAGGAATGAGTTCTTCCACAACAACATAAATCATTGCTCCCGAGGCAAAACTCAGCATGTAGGGCATAAGATTGACAAAAAATTCAGAAGCAATAATCATAAGAATTGCTCCCAGCAATTCAACAACAGCGGACATCACACCTAAGACAAAGGCTTTCGGTTTACTTGTGCCCTCCGCTTTTAACGGTAGGGAAATGATTGCTCCTTCGGGAAAATTCTGTACGGCAATTCCCAACGATAAAGCAAAAGCTTCTGCTACCGTAATGCCGGCATTGTGGGCAATCAGTCCGGCGTAGACAACCCCTACTGCCATGCCCTCAGGAATGTTGTGTAATGTGACTGCCAGCATTAACATGGTTGTTTTTTTCAGATGATTCGGTATTCCTTCGCTGGTTTCACTGTTGCGGTGAAAGTGAGGAATAACAATATCCAGCAGAAGCAGAAACAGTATGCCTATCCAGAAACCAACAATTACAGGAATAATCCGAAACATACCGTTATTTTTTCTCAGTTCCAATGCCGGTAACAGTAAACTCCAGACAGATGCGGCTACCATAACGCCTCCTGCAAATCCTGTGAATGCTTTATTGATTATCGGAGGAAGTTCTTTTTTCAGAAAAAAAACACAACCAGCCCCCAGTACCGTTCCCAAAAAAGGCATAAATATGCCGTTTATCACATTTCTATACATTTTACTTCACCTCTATTTTCAGTATATTCGGAAAGTCGGAATATGACAGGGCATTTTGTTGTTGTTGATAAAGTTAGTTTTAAATAACCTTATTTGCTGGCGTAACAAGAAAAAAATATCTGTTTCTTGGAAAAATAAACGGTGGTTTATTGAAAATATATTTGCTATTTAGCGGTTATGCTGATATAATAGAGAACAAGAGGTTCATCACAAAGGAGAGAGTGTACGATGAAAATAGATTTTGAAAAAGTGTATTTTGATGAAGTAGGCAATTATCTGGTATTCCGTTCCAATCCCGAAAGATTTTACTTGTTGCGAGTTATGGATTTTCAGGGAGGATTGCGTTTTGTCGGAACGATTGAAGATACAGATAAAATCGAAGAGGGCAGTGGTGTCATTGCAGAATATCTGATTACCAAGGACGAATTTGACTTGTGGGATACTGATGAACAGGCTTTCCGTAATATTGTGGAAACGCTTTGCAAGACAGCTCCGTCTGACAGATTTTTGAAATTATATTATCAGCTTACACCACAGTCACCACCTGTTGCCTTGAAAGCGATACTGGGAGAACCCATGGGAACTGTGCCTAATCTTGTCGAAGAAATGAAGAATCTGTTCAAATTTGAACGCAATTCCGATATTGCCCGTTTCAAAGATTTTTTGAACGGTAAAGGAGAAGAGGACATTTATTTTGTTCATAGTGACCGTGTGAAAAATGTATTCCCTGCCATTGACTTTGACGGAAAGATGTTTTTCGCAGAGGGAGAAATGCAGGCAAAAGCACTTACGGAAGCAACAAAGGCATTTGGTAATCAGTATTACAAAGTCAGTGGCGGACAGGCGAAAGAAATTATTGAAAATTGTAAACGATATGGTGTGTTCAAAATTCTGTTTATTAAAACAGACGGTGAAGCTTTTCTGATGGACAGAGATGAACTGCTGGATAATCCTACCGAAAACAAATGGGATACTTACAATTCCGACATTTACAATCTGCTGATAAGATGTATTGAATGTTCAGGTATTCCCAATCCACAGGTAAGGGCTAATCAGATGACTCTGACCAGTCAGTTAAGTCAGAGAATTTTCAAAACAACTTTTCTGGTAGCCGTTGCACAGGCAAGTGAAAAACCGAAAAATACAGTCTGGTTATCCAGCGGTGCCGAAGCTGTGCGTAAGGAAAATAATTTTGTTTTCAGTGGTGCAGAAACGTTTGACTATCTTAATGCACCTGAAGAAAAATTTATTATCCGTACGTTGGTCAATACCAAAGATAACACTTATGCACTTCCTGCTTTCACCGATATGAAAGAATTTGATATGGTATTGGGTGATGGAGATGACGTTCCGCTTGCTGTTACGTTGGAAGAATTACAGACGATGAAAAACAGTGATGTCAGTACCATTTTATTGAATGCAGGTTCGCTTGGATTTATTTTCGGTGATGAGGCAATAGAACAACTGACAGAATTAAGTAAACAGCCTCCGATGGTGTTTGAACCGCAGAAACTGGAAAATGATGAAGTCATGATTGGTGATGCGGAAGAAAACGACGATGAAAAGGCAACAACATTGAATATTCCGATTGTTCCTCAGCCGTCCTCTACGGAGTCCATTTTGAATATGGTTGCCAATCAGATTAACAGGGAAGATGCGGTGAAAAAAGAACATATTGTCACAACAGAAAATACTGACGAAACAGAAAAGAATGCTCCGCTGCATGAAGTAACTTCTGAAAAAATCAGTGATGATACCACAGAAACTCAGAACGATACTGTTGCAGAAGAAAATGCAGATACGGAAAATCCTACTTCTGAAAATAAAAATGAGAAAAAAGGTGGATTTTTTCATCTTTTCCGTAAAAAGAAATAACCGTTGTAAATATTCCCATATGAAAATATAAAAATACTCTTGATTATCTCCACTCATTACTGTTATAATGTGATGAGTGGATTTTTTATAGAATTTATAAAAGCAGATTTTAACGAGACTTCCGGCAAAATTTTTTCCACCTGTGCGGTTGGAATGATTTTCTCACTGTATAGCTATGACACTCAAAAGTTTTGTCCACTTTGAGGGAAGTGGTGGGGTCAAGGGGCAAAGCTCCTTGTGGGATGTTTAAGGGCGAAGCCCTTAAACACATAAAAATTCAAACAAAATCTGCGTAAGCAAATTTTGACAGTAACTATCTGACTTTCAACTGCACAGGTAGAAATTTTTTTCAAAGAAGTACGGGAATTTTAAGGGGAAATTCTTGAATTTCCAAAATACAGAACAAAATTTGCATTGAGCAGATTTTGAGATAAAATATTCATTTGTAACAAATGTGAGGGAAAAATGTATGGATATGGTTCTTGAGCTAGTATCAGGACTAGCACTGTTTTTGTTCGGTATGAACACCATGGGCGACGGTCTGGAAAAACTGTCAGGCGGAAAACTGGAAAAATTGCTTGAAAAGATTACCAGCAGTACTTTCAAAGGATTTCTTGTAGGAACACTGGTGACGGCTCTGATACAGTCGTCTTCAGCAACAACCGTCATGGTTGTCGGTTTTGTCAATTCAGGAATTATGAAACTTTCCCGGGCTGTCGGCGTCATCATGGGAGCAAACTTGGGAACAACAGTTACAGCATGGCTGTTGAGTCTTTCAGGTCTGAAAGGTGACAGTGTTTTTGTCAGTTTGTTGAAACCAAGTACCTTTTCACCAATCCTGGCGATTGTCGGTATAGGACTGGTCATGTTCTGCAAAAGTCAGAAAAGAAAAGATGCAGGTTCTATTCTTATCGGTTTTGCCGTACTGATGATAGGTATGAGTATGATGAGTAATGCTGTCGAACCGTTAGCGGACAACCCTGAATTCAAGAATGTACTGGTTATGTTTTCCAATCCGTTCTTTGGGGTACTGGTAGGTATTCTGTTTACCGCCATTATTCAAAGTTCATCGGCATCTGTGGGTATTTTACAGGCGTTTTCAGCGACAGGTAGTGTAACGTATGCCAGTGCTATTCCTATCATTCTGGGTCAGAATATCGGAGCTTGTGTTCCTACGCTGATTTCCTGTATTGGAGCAAAAAAAAGTGCAAAACGTGCTGCATTGGTTCACTTGTATTTTAACGTTATAGGAAAAACAGTTATTTTAATTATTTTCTATGTTCTTAGTTTGTTTCTTGATTTTAAGTTTCTT
>CACYBZ010000104.1 GCA_902772795.1 uncultured Ruminococcus sp.
ATTGGAGGTTTTTATGATGAGTCAGGATTATTGTTATCAGTGTTTATTTTGTGGCCAGAGATACAGATGGCAGTCAGACAATTACTGTAACTATTATGAAAAAGAGGTAGATGAGGACAAACCGGCTTGTTCCCATTTTCTGTCCAATTCGCATGACTGTTGTTATGACTGCGATGAAGGAAAAGATGGTGTTCTTGGTTTTTATTGTCACTACCACAGAAAGAATATCAAAAATCCGGCAAGTTATTATTGTTATCATTTCAGAGATTGATTTTTGGAGGTGTAAGGAGTATGGTTTTTTTCAGCAGGGCAAAAGATAATTACGACAGACGTAGAGATATTGCGGAATATAATTATAAAGCCAGAGAGTATGTCAGTGAGGGACAGAGAATTTACGAAGAGGCTTATGATAAACTGAGAGAGGCGTGTTATAAAACGCAGGATAAAATTTCTAGATACGTCAGATATAAAAAAGACATTCTCAGAGAAATCAACCGCACACTGAAAAAAATGGATACCGCTAATGAGGAAATTCATCTTTCTATGGATATTGATTTTAAAAGTCTGGAAAGCTGTGCTGTCGTGCAGGAGGAACGTCTTGATGTGGTGGATAAAATGTTGGCCACATGGGTTTCACCGTCGCTGAAAGATTTTTTTGTCGACGTTTCAGTGAGTGATTACTATGAAGCACGTTCTGCTATGCGGGATGCAAAGGTTTACCGTGACAGAATGAAAATGGAAAGGGAGAATCTCAGAAATACCAGATATGCGGTAGAGAAAATTCCCGATTTTATGAATGAGGAAGAACGTCAGATTGATACACTCATGGCAAGATTCCGTAAGACGGCAGAATGTATCCGTCAGGGACAAAGTGACGAAAAAGTTCAGTTGCTCAAGGAGATAGCAAGTCTTGTTGCAGATTTACTCACTACACAGTTTTTGGATAACAGCTATCAGATTACTTCACAGTATATGAATGTTCATCACCGGATTGCGGAGATTAATCGCTCCAGTTCAGGACATGCGTGGTTAATAGGGGGATAATGTGGAATTTGAACGTGTTTTGTCAGATGTCTATGACAGTGGCGAAAATCTGGTAAGCGAAAGTATAGAGAGAATTGTAGCAAGTGAACGCTATTGTGCAATGTGTGAAATTATGATTCAGCATATACAGAATAATCGTAAAGAAGCGGAATTGTTTGCTGATTATTTCCGTAAGAAGAATGAACTGATTTTCAATCGGCGATAGAAATTCTGGATATGGCAATCGATAATGCTGATGTGCAACTGGCGCAGTGTGCAAAGGAGCTGATTACCGCTATGCGAGAAACCTATCCCGAATTCTATAGTACTTTTCAGAGAAAACTTTTTGGAAAAAGAGGGAGTGTTTAATATGAAATATGACATCATAGAAGCAGAATATACTGATTTGACTGCAATACCCTGCAGTACAGTCAGCCCTCAGACAGTTGTAACAATGGCAAAACCTGTTGTGGATATTGTCAATAATATCACAAATTCCATTAAAGAGTACAAAATCACGCAGGAAGAGGAAAGAACAAAACGATTAGCTATCAAAAGTCATTTGAAACAGGAACTTGCCAAAATTGATGCTTTCAAGGAAGTTGCTTTGACAATGGTGAACGATGTCCATGCGGAAAATATGAAACAGATAGACTATACCTATCAGGAATCCCTGATGATGGTGGAAACAATGTGTCAGTTACTGCGTGAAGTGGTGAAAACAGGGGATATTGAGTTGATTAAAGTAATTACACGTCAATTAACAGAGCTTAATGCAGCACGTTCAGAAATAGAAATGAAACTTATGGACAATACCTGCAATAGCAGACATCAAATGAGATTTTTAGTCGACGGAACGAAAAGCTGACGAAATCAGCCAGAAAAATTTGGGAAGATTGTAAGTATAATACAGTGAAGCGTAGGATTGAAGCAACTGACTTTAATCCTACGCTTTTGATTATGCAGAAAAAATATGTTGTTGCCTGCAGAGTCGTGTACAGACATGGTCTCTGCGAATCGGGTATGCAGAAGGTAAAAAGAAATTTTACTTTGTCTGCGTATGGATACGGAAAGAAAAACCATGGTGTATCCGTCATTTTTTGTTGCCTGAGATGGATAATCTTCACAAAAATGACAAGAAACAGAATGTCTGTGACAGTAAGTGATAAGGGATAGAGATATTCATGGCAATAAATTTCAATATACATTCCTACAGCAAAAAAAGGGAAGTATACTAAGAACAATATCGAAGGAACAGGGGAGGGCTTGTAATTTTCCGATTAATATAAAGAACAGTGACATGTGAAAAGAGAAAATCAATCCTTTTAGCCACTCATTTTTACCTGTGTGACCAGCGATTGCTGATATGATAGCTTTTTGGGAAAATATCTATCCAGGCAATTCTTTCTTTGTGTTGAATTATGATTTTTTCCTTTTTTGGTAATCGTTGTTGATTTTGGAGGACCATGCTGAACTCATAGCCTTTCTGGAACGCATGCAGGATACGGCATCGGATACAGACTCGTACAATACCTGAGTACCCTGTGCGTCAGCGTGATAATTAACGGCACGGTCGGAAGCAATGCCGAAACGACTTGCTGTTTCAACGGCATCGATATTAGCCCCGATGAAGAGAAACTCCCAGCCGATTTCTTTTCTTTGTTCAATCATCTTTTTGACCTGCTGACTGCTGTAATTTTTACTGGCATTTTCCATACCGTCAGTGGTGATGACGAACAAGGTATGTTCAGGAATCTGGTCTTTCGGCAATTCGCTGTGCTGACTGTCAATGCGACTGATGGAAAAACCGATGGCATCAATCAAAGCAGTCATG
>CACYBZ010000105.1 GCA_902772795.1 uncultured Ruminococcus sp.
CCCTTAAACTCCCAAAAATTCCAAACAAAATTTGCGTAAGCAAATTTTGACAATGGCGATTTGACTTTCAACCGCACAGGTGGAAAACTTTTATACCTCACTTCGTTCGGATTAATTATTTCTCTTTTCTGGACTTTCTGCCTGATACTATCGCAATGAGAACAACAATGACAATAATAACAGCTACACTCAGCAAAACAACAACAGGAAAACTACCATCATCTTTCAGCTTCTGTATAATACTGCGGTTATCAATTTTCGGAGCAACTTCGTCAGAAACATCTATTTTGATTTCTGTGGGCATCGGCTGTGAAACTTCTTCCGCCTTTGATGTTCCGGGATAGGTCATACCTGCACCACTCCTGAACGCCATCTCATTCAGATTCATAGACCCGTCCGCATTAATCACAGGAACGTCAACAGGCAGTACACCGAAAGGATTTTTATAACCAAAAACAACTTCTATCGATGCCATAATATTAGGGCCATAGGTATAGGTCGCAGGCTGAGAACCGTCTGTGTCAGAGGAATCCATACCCTGACAACCATAGGCAACCAACAACGCAGGAACATCTGTGTAATTGGCAACGTCATAAGGATTTCCTGTACTGATAACAACACATGGCTTGTTTTGTTCTTTAGCGTAAGCGATAACGGATTTCGGAACGGAAGTATTTACACTCTCAAGAGTGATGTCCAAAGGAGAATTCATTTCGGTAAAGACAAACACATAATCCGCACTATCCACAGCCGAGAGAATTTCATCTGCGGAATTTCCTTCATTGTAACAGTAGGTTTCATATTCCATCTGCGGGACTTTTCCTTTGGCGATAAGCTTACTCATGGCAAACTGACAGTTCGTCATTTCATCAGGATACGCCGTAACAAAAACAGCTTTCTGCCCTTTGTCGGGCTTTACAGGTAAGATATTATCATTTTTAAGTAAAGTAACAGCACTGGTTGCAATATCATCTTCCGTTTCATGATTTTCCACACTGCCGACAATCTTGACTGCTTTTGTGGCATCGGGGGCTTTGTAATTGAGAATACCCCTTTTCTGCTTTAATGTCAGAATCCGTCTTACAGCATTGTTGATAGTTTCTTCCTGAACAATACCGTTTTTCACTGCGGAAGCAATATTGCCTATCAGAGAAGAAATTTCCACTTTACTTTCGGAAGAGGATATAGATACAGGCATTAACAACATATCTACCCCTGCATTGATAGCCAGAACACAGGCCTGTGCCGCACCAAAATTCTCAGAAATTGCCGACATATTCAAAGCGTCCGTAGTGACAACACCGTTAAACCCAAGCTGATTGCGGAGAATATCTGTAACAATGGTTTTGGAAAGCGTGGCAGGCAGAGTAATTTCACCACCGTCAAGTGTCTGTGCCAGTGTCTTTTCAATCTGCGGAAATTGAATGTGAGCTGTCATAACAACATCAATACCACTGTCAATCGCTTTTTTAAAGGGAACAAATTCACATTTTTCCAGTTCTTTCAAAGATTTCGTTACCACAGGCAGACCGATATGGGAATCGGTTGAAGTATCTCCATGTCCTGGAAAATGTTTGACGACGGCAACAACACCATTTTTCTGAATGCCATTGATAGTACTGACACCCAGTTTTCCGACAAGTTCAGGGTCAGAAGAATATGACCTCAGTCCGATAACGGGATTCAACGGATTGCTGTTAATATCCATTGACGGGGCAAAGTCCATATTGAAACCCAGTGCCGAAAGTTCTTTACCTAAAATATCGCCTGCTTTTTCACAGTCACTTTCGCTGTTGGTAGCTCCCAGAGCCATATTGCCGGGTAAAGATGTTCCCTGCTTCAGTCTGACAACTTCTCCTCCCTCCTGGTCAACTGACATAAACAATGGAATTTTATTTCGGCTTGACAAAGCGGCATTCTGAAAATCGGAAATTAATTTTACAGTCTGTTCCGTATTTTCCAGATTTTCAGAAAATAAGATAATCCCCCCCAACGCATTGGAGGAAACAATATCAGCAACTTCCTTTTCCATAATAGTGAAGCTTTCACCATTGTAATTGCTGACATCGACCGTCATCATTTGTCCTATTTTCTCTTCCAAGGTCATTTTGGAAAGCAGGTCGTCTGTAACGGTCGCACAGGCAGTAGGAATTCCCAGCAAAATACACATTGCCGATAACACTACACTGACAGTAATTTTCAGAGATTTTTTCATTAATGACATCAATCCTTTCTTTTTCA
>CACYBZ010000106.1 GCA_902772795.1 uncultured Ruminococcus sp.
CCATCTATCCATAACAGTAAGACTGTCTTTATCAAGCGTGTATCTGGTAGGGTCGAAATTGTCAATATTTGCATACAGCACATAGAACGCATATGTATTCCAGAGCGTACCCATAAATTTACGCTGACCTTCGACTACCGCTTTACCGTAAAATCTCTTAGGCAACCACGGGGAAGAATTCGTGTAGAAATACCATCGGATAGCGTCTGCTCCGTAAGTCTGGAGAGCGTCAAACGGGTCTACCGCATTACCTTTCGATTTTGACATTTTCTGTCCGTTTTCGTCCTGAACCAGTCCCAGAACAATAACATTCTTATAAGGAGCTTTGTCGAAAATCAATGTCGAAATTGCCAGTAAGGAATAGAACCAGCCTCTTGTCTGATCTACTGCTTCTGAAATGAAATCGGCAGGGAACTGCGATTCAAATAAATCTTTGTTTTCAAAAGGATAGTGATGCTGTGCAAACGGCATAGAACCACTGTCAAACCAACAGTCGATAACTTCAGGTACTCTGTGCATTTCTTTATGACAATGAGGACATTCTATGGTAACTTCATCAATATACGGTCTGTGGAGTTCTATATCGTCAGGACAGTTATGCGACATTGCCTTTAATTCTTCGATACTGCCGACAGCATGACGGTGCCCACATTCACATTCCCAGATATTCAGCGGTGTTCCCCAGTATCTGTTTCGGGAAATACCCCAGTCCTGTACATTGTTCAGCCAGTCACCAAATCTTCCTTTACCAATGGATTCGGGTATCCAGTTAATGGTGTTGTTGTTGGCAATCAGATTTTCCTTAACGTCCGTCATCTTGATAAACCATGAATCTCTTGCATAGTAAATCAACGGTGTGTCACATCGCCAGCAATGCGGATAGGAATGTTCAAATTTCGGTGCAGAAAACAGCAGACCTCTTTCATCAAGATTTTTCAGAATTTCCTTGTCAGCGTCTTTGCAGAACATACCTTCCCACAATGTTTCTTTTGTCATTTCGCCCTTTGCGTCTACCAGCTGAACCAAAGGCAGACCGTATTTTCTGCCGACATTTGCGTCGTCTTCACCGAAAGCAGGGGCAATATGTACAACGCCTGTACCGTCTGTCAGCGTAACATAACTGTCACAGACAACATAATAGCATTTTTCTTTCGGTGCCACAAAATCAAATAAAGGTTCATACTCTTTATATTCCAAATCTTTACCTGTGCAGGTTTCCAGAACGGTATATTCTTCTTTGATAATGCTGTTCACAAGAACCTTTGCCATATAATAAACAGCTGTTTCTGTTTTGATTTTCACATAGTCAGCAACAGGGTTGACACACAAAGCGACATTGGACGGCAATGTCCAGGGGGTTGTTGTCCAGGCAAGAATATAGGCATCTTCTCCCTTTACCTTGAATTTAGCGATTGCTGAACGCTCCTTGACATCTTTGTACCCCTGTGCCACCTCGTGAGATGACAACGGTGTTCCACATCTCGGACAGTACGGAACTATCTTGAACCCTTTATACAAAAGACCTCTGTCAAAGATTTTTTTCAATGCCCACCATTCCGACTCAATGAAATTGTTGTCATAAGTAACGTAAGGGTTATCCATATCCGCCCAGAAACCGACAGTATCCGAAAAATCTTCCCACATTCCTTTATATTTCCATACGGATTCCTTACACTTCCTGATGAAAGGTTCAAGGCCGTATTCCTCAATCTGTTCCTTGCCCTCCAGACCAAGCAGTTTTTCCACTTCCAGTTCAACGGGCAGACCGTGTGTATCCCAACCTGCTTTTCTGGGTACCATACAGCCTTTCATCGTCTTGTAACGGGGAATCATGTCTTTGATGACTCGGGTAAGTACATGACCGATATGCGGTTTTCCGTTTGCGGTCGGGGGTCCGTCATAGAAAACGTAGGGCTTACCGCCTTTTCTTTCCTCGATACTTTTCTCAAAGATTTTGTTTTCTTTCCAGAATTTTTCAATCTGTTTTTCTCTTTGTACAAAGTCAAGATTAGGGTCAACTTTATTGTACAGCATTGTCACAACCTCCTGTAAAAATAAAAAGAGTTCCGTCCCTATAACAGGACGAAACTCTGTAATATACCACGATATTACGGGTATCGCTATAACCACCCGTTACGACATACTTCATATGCGTTTCCTTTAACGGTGAAAAACCGACTTGTCTTAGTCATACGTAAACGATTTTCAGACCAGTAACTCGGAAGTGATTGACAGTTTAATGAAATATCGGATTTTCACCATTGTTCCGACTCTCTTTGAATTCTTAGAAAACTGCGTTTCTTCGTCAATGTTTTTTTGATATCCTCAAAATGATATCACGTTTTTTCGGGAAAGTCAATGCTATTTTTTCATTTTTGACTACGCCGTTATTCTTTCTTCGGGAGTTTCCTTGAAAAGCAGGGAAATACACCACAATGCCGAAAGTCCGACAAGGGTATAAATAATACGGCTCATAATTCCTGTCTGTCCGCCGAATATCCACGCAACCAAATCAAACTGGAATATCCCTACAGAACCCCAGTTGATTCCGCCGATGACCAGCAGAGTAAGTGCTATTCTGTCTAACATAATTAAAACCTCCTTTGTGTTGTTATTATGACATTCAGGAGGTTTGTTTATTCACAGATATTCAATTTTATTGGACAACGGCATATTTCTGCCGAAATATGTTTCCTTGACGAACATCAGCCGAGTTCTATCATCTTGTCAATACACTTTCTCGCCTTGACCATAGTATCACTGTCAAGGAAAATTTCTTCACCGCCGTCATTGTTGAGTGTATGATACACATCAATCAATGTCGTTGCTTTCATGTTGGCACAGATAAGGTCTTTGGAAAGCGGATAGAATCTCTTGTCAGGACACATATAGGAAAGATGTTCGGCAATACTGATTTCTGTACCGATGATAAATTCTTTTTTATCCGATTCTCTGGCATAATTCATGATGGCAGAAGTAGAACCGACAAAATCGCACAGTTCCACCACAGCGGGTCTGCATTCAGGGTGAACCAGTATTTCTGCGTCAGGGTGCAGTGCTTTCGCTGTCTGCACATCTTTTACCGTGATTTTAGCGTGTGTAGGACAACCGCCCTGTAATAATTTAAAGTTCTTTTCAGGCACTTGTTTTGCCACATAGTCCCCAAGATTACAGTCGGGTATGAACAGAATATTGTCATACGGCAATTTTCTGACGATTTTTACCGCTGACGCTGACGTTACACAGACATCACAAACCGTTTTCAGTTCCGATGTCGTGTTGATGTAAGCCACTACACAATAATCCGGATACTGTTCTTTTACCTGTTCAATCAATTCCTTATCCATCTGTTCCGCCATGGGACAGCCTGCTACGGGATTTGCCAGATATACCGTTTTTTGGGGCGACAACAGTTTGACGGTTTCCGCCATAAAACGTACACCACACATAATGACATTCTTATTCGGTACTTTGGTCGCCTGCACACTTAACTGAAAAGAATCTCCCGTAAAGTCCGCAATTTCCACGATTTCCCTTGACTGATAACTGTGGGCAAGTATACAAAAATCCTTTTCTTTTTTCAGGCGGTTAATTTCCTGCTGAAGTTCGTAAACATTCATCATTGTCACATTCCTTTAATAAAAGCTACCGACACATCACAAACACTGTCGGTGAAAAACATCTTTTCCAACATATTCAGATAATACACGACAGATTCCCGTTTGTCAAGACAATAAAATCAATACATAAAAGAAGTCAGTATCGCAAAGTAGTGGAATACACTTCCCGCAATCGTGAACAAATGCCAGACGGAATGAAAATACTTTACCTTCTTTATCGCATAGAAAATGACTCCCACAGAATACGCCAGACCACCTGTCAGCAGAAAAATCAGGGAAATTTTCGGCAGAGCCTCTATCAGTGGTTTAATCGCAAAGACTATCCCCCACCCCATG
Source organism: uncultured Ruminococcus sp. (assembly GCA_902772795.1). Classification (GTDB taxonomy): domain Bacteria; phylum Bacillota; class Clostridia; order Oscillospirales; family Acutalibacteraceae; genus CAG-964. The sequence continues at coordinate 3,957 of CACYBZ010000106.1, forward strand.
GCAATATAACAAACCAGAGAAATTTTTCTGAACTTTTCCAAATCAATGGCATTGAACACAATTCCCAGTACAGAAACGCCCCATATCAGTCCGAACAGTACCCAGCCAACAGCTCCTCTCAATGCTACCAGCGTAAGCGGAGTATATGTTCCCGCAATCAGCAGAAAAATAGTGATATGATCCATAATCCGCATAACGCCTTTTGCCTTTTCGTTGGTAATCGCATGATAAAGTGTTGACATGACGTACAACATAATGAGCGATGCTCCGAAAACAGAACTGCTGACAACCTTCCACGGGTCTTTCTGCAACGCCGAAAGAACAATCAGAACTACTGTTCCCGCAATGGCAAGAAGTCCGCCTACACCATGGGAAACAGAATTGAAAATTTCTTCCCCCAGCGAATACCGTTTGTTCAGTGGCAGTATGGACATCTTTTCCTTTGTTTTTTCCATAAAATCACCCCATTTTAAAATTCGACTTGAAATGTCGGCAGGTATATTATATAATAAATTTGTTAAAAAATTAAGCCTATTTCATAATAATTTTATTTTTACAGAAATTTACCATAAACGGAGGAATTTATTTTGAATAAGAAGATATTAATCAGTGCCGACAGCACCTGCGATTTACCCAAGGAAATATTAACAAAATACCATATTCTCACCACACCCTTACACATCGTACTGGGAGAAAATACCTATGAAGACCTTGTCAACATCACTCCTGAAGATATCTATGCCCATTTCGGAAAAACCTCACAGTTGCCTAAAACATCAGCTGTCAATATTCAGGAATATATTGATGCGTTCAAACCCTATGTTGATGACGGTTATGAAATTATCCATCTGAATATCGGACATTCACTTTCTACCTGCTATCAGCATTGCCAGCTTGCCGCAAGAGAATTAGGAGTCAAAGTTCATGCCGTTGATTCCTGTAATCTTTCTTTGGGAACAGGATTACTTGTCATGGAAGCAGTAGATATGGCAGAAAAAGGTATGGGGGCTGCGGAAATTGCGGAAAATCTGAATCGTCTTACCAATAAAGTACAATGCAGTTTCGTTATTGACAAAATGGACTACCTTAAAGCAGGTGGCAGATGTTCGGCAGCAGCCGCTTTCGGAGCAAATCTGCTCAATATCAAACCCTGTATCGAAGTCAATAACACTGACGGCAGTATGAGTGCAGGTAAAAAATACCGTGGCAGTTTCGCCAAAGTTCTTACCCAATACATCGATAATAAAATGGAAAGTTTCAGCAACATCAGCAAAAAAAGAGCCTGTCTGATTCATGCAGGTATTTCCGAAGACATATTCAATGAACTGGTTGCTCATGTCGAAAACCGTCATTACTTTGACCAGCTCATTACTTCAAGAGCAAGCTGTACCATTTCTTCTCATTGCGGACCTAATACCATGGGCTTCATGTTCATGACTGATTAAGTCTGAAAACCTCTAGCTATGACAATGAAAAGTTTTTGTCCACTTTTTTCAAAAAGTGGTGGGGTCAAGGGGCAAAGCCCCTTGTGGGATTTTAAAGGGC
>CACYBZ010000107.1 GCA_902772795.1 uncultured Ruminococcus sp.
TGAGCGTCTTCGTGACAGTGCGGTTGCCATCAGTGACCATGCTATTCAAATCAGGGATATTTACAAATCACATCTGGATATCAAACAGAACCGTATTATGACAGTGCTTACTGTCGTTACTACCATTTTCATGCCCCTTACACTTATTGCAGGGTGGTACGGTATGAACTTTCGTTTCATGCCCGAACTGGAAAGTCCATGGGGATATCCGACCATTATTATTGTCAGTATTTTGATTGTAGTAGGAAGTCTCTGGTTTTTCAAAAAGAAAAAGTGGTTGTAAAATCAAAAGGGATTTTGTAAAGTATTGTTTATCTTTTGGTCTGATGAAAATGATGTGCAGACAAATTATATTTAACAGAGATAAGCATAGCAAATATATAATGGCATAACTTATTCAAATAATGAGTCAGCATTTTAGACACAAAAAACATTGGACGATGATATCAGGAAAAAATTTGCTACATTTGACACTTATACTGCAAAACAAAAAGAAAGACGGGTAAAATTACGCCATAACTGGGAAATAGTCAAATTTACGGTTATGCTGGAGATATGTCGGGCAAAATTTACGCAGAATACAAAACTTGACGAACAACTTTTTGTTACAGGTGAAGAAAAACTAATAGAAAGCAATACATTGTGAGATACTACATGAGGCATGGTAAACGGTAAAGGAAAAAAATGGCTAGGAAAAATTATTATGTAAGGCAAAGAAGAATTAAGATGAGTGGAATCGCCCGAAATAAGATTTTTGATGGCTATAATAAAAAATCCGAACAGAGTGAGCTATAGAAAGTTTTGTCCAACTTTTTCAAAAGTTGGCGGATTCCAAAGGCGGAACCTTTGGTGGGATTTTTAAGGGCAAAGCCCTTAAACTTCTCAGCAATATCATTCTAAACAGAAGGGGTAACAACATGAAAAAGAAATGTATGGTTATTTTTTTAGCAGTGCTGATATTAATTTCTGTTTCGGCTTGTGGTGAGTCGGATAACTCTACGGACATATCTACACCTACACAAGCGGTCACATCTGTCGAAACCATACCACTGTCTGAGATAGAAACACAGCCAATCACCGAAGAACCTACCCAAAAAGAAAAAAGTCTTTTTGATATGATACTTAATCCTATTTTGGCAAAAACAGAGTTCAATGGTATTGTGTGTATAACCTATGGTGGTAATGTACTATATGAAAAAGGTGTAGGAAAAGCTGACACAGACAAGAATATTGCTTGTACTTCTGATACTATATTTTGTATCGGGTCGAATTCCAAACAGTTTACGGCAACGGCAATTATGCTTTTACAACAAGAGGGAAAACTTTCTGTTGATGATACCATAGACAAGTGTTTTTCTGACTATCCGTATGGCAATCAGATTACCATTCATCATCTGTTGAGTATGCGTTCGGGAATAAAGGACTATGCTCAGTCCGCAGAAGAAATTTTACAGTTTGGTGTATCTGAAACGGCTGAGGCAAAAACAAACCGTCAGGCAATTCAAAAATGGATTTTTAGTCAGGAACTGAATTTTTCTCCTGATGAACAGAATGAATACAGCAACAGCAACTATATGTTGTTGGCAGAAATTGTTGAACAGGTCAGTGGTATACCATACGAAGACTATATCAGGAAAAATATTTTTGAACCGTTAAATATGGATTCAACCTCATTTCTGGATATGTATGATACCGCTTCTGATAATTTTGCCCAACCGCTTTCTGAGGCGGAAGAGAAAACTCATCGGTATAAAGGGGCATATTTCGGGGCAGGCGATATTGTTGCTAACGTCAAAGATATCAACAAGTGGTGCACAGCGGTAAGAAATCATACCATTGTCAGTGAAGATATTCTGACCACCATGACAACTAACTATGCGAAAGATGGAGATAGATTATCCTACGGATATGGTTATATGACAGATGATTACGGTTTTTATCATATCGGTCGTGTATGGTCATATAGGAGCGTTTTTTATTGGTCAACAGTTAAAGACTACAATCTGATTTTAATGAGTAATTCAACTTACGGAAATCTGGAGGAACTGACAAATTTAGTAAATAACGGGCTGCTATCGGTAAGTCTGTAAGCAAACAAAAGTATTCCCAAATAGTAGTTCAAAACTGAACTGCTATTTGGGAATTTGTTTTGTAGGTAGTATTAGCTGGTATACGTAAAATGACGTTAATATTGTGTTTTCGACAAGATTTGGCAAGTGACTATGTTCCTGTTATATTGCCATATTTTTCAATAAGACGATTTTTGGCAATTTTAGAGCCTATCCGCAAATAAAAACAACTTCTAAAATAGTAAAGCTAATACACAGAAAGCAATTAAAAAATGAGAAATTTCATATTGTTTTTCAAAATATTTTTCCGTTAAAAATCTATTTTTGATTACAAATTTATTTTACGGATAGGTTCTTAGTTACGTTGTTTATCGTTTGAGGCAGAACTCATAATAATAAACCTTTCTGCATTAATTTTCAGGCTTATAACTGCCTTTCAACGATACACTTCTGTTAAAGACAAGATGTCCTTTTTCAGAATCTTTGTTGTCCAAACAAAAATATCCTAACCGCATAAACTGGAATGATGCGGGAGCTGTCAATGTTTCGATAGATTTTTCTGTTTTGCAATGCGTAAGAACTTCCAGAGAATCTTTATTGATATAATCGAGGAAATTTTTGTCCCCACTGTCAGGGTCAGCAACAGTAAAAAGATTATCGTACAGTCTGACTTCAGCATCGCAACAGTTGCTGGCATCTACCCAGTGAACAGTAGCCTTTATTCTTCTGCCATCGGGAGTATTACCGCCTCTTGTTTCCGGGTCATATTCGGCATAAACTTCAATGATGTTACCGTTTTCATCTTTTTTACATCCTTTACATTTCACCACGTAAGCTGATTTCAGTCTGACTTCGTTTCCGGGGAATAAACGAAAATATTTCTTTGCAGGAACTTCCATAAAGTCATCTGCTTCGATATAACATTCTCTGGAAAAAGTGATGGTACGTTCGCCGTCCTCA
>CACYBZ010000108.1 GCA_902772795.1 uncultured Ruminococcus sp.
GACAACATCTTCCACTCTGTTGGTACGCTTGACATCAAGCTGTGAAATATGACATAATCCCTCTTTACCGGGAGCAATCTCCACAAATGCACCGAAATCCATCAGACGGGTAACTTTTCCCTTATAGATTGCACCCGGTTCGGGGTCTCTGGCAATCGTTTCAATGATTTCCAAAGCACGTTTACAGTTTTCGGTATCCAGTCCGCTGATAAATACGTTACCTTCGTCAGAAATGTCTACCTTGACTTCACACTCTGCCTGAATTTCCTTGATTACCTTTCCGCTCTTACCGATAACTTCACTGATTTTATCCACAGGAATCGTTGTTGTCATCATTTTCGGAGCATACTTGGAAAGTTCTGCTCTGGGCTGTGCAATAGCTTTCAGCATGACTTCATCAAGAATATAATTTCTTGCCTTGTGTGTCTTTGCCAGTGCTTCTTTGACCATCTCGGGAGTAAGACCTGAAATTTTCAGATCCATCTGAATAGCCGTAATGCCGTCATGTGTGCCCGCTACCTTGAAATCCATATCTCCGAAAAAGTCTTCAAGACCCTGAATGTCAACCATAGTCATCCAGCGGTCGCCCTCGGTGATAAGTCCGCAGTAAATACCGGCAACAGGTTCTTTAATGGGAACGCCTGCGTCCATGAGTGCCAGTGTGGAACCGCAGATTGAACCCTGTGACGTGGAACCGTTGGAAGATACGACTTCGGAAACAAGTCTTAACGCATACGGAAATTCTTCAACGGGAGGAATGACGGGAACCAATGCTCTTTCTGCCAATGCTCCATGACCGATTTCACGTCTGCCGGGTCCTCTGCTGGGTCTTGTTTCGCCGACAGAGTAGGACGGGAAATTATAGTGGTGCATATATCTTTTGGTTTCTTCATCGTCAATGATACCATCAAGAATCTGCTGGTCGCTGACGGGGCCTAAAGTGGCTACGGTGAGAACCTGTGTCTGTCCTCTGGTGAACAGTCCTGAACCGTGGGCTCTCGGCAACAGTCCGACTTCAGATGCCAACGGACGGATATCGTCCATACCTCTGCCGTCTACTCTCTTCTGTTCGTCAAGCAACCAACGACGGACTATCTTTTTCTGACATTTATACATACATTCTTCGATTTTCTCCGCCTGGTCGGGATAAATCTCATCGAACTTTGCGTGTACTGCCTCGTAAATGGGAATCAGTCTGTCATCTCTGACTGTCTTGTCATCGGTATCCAGTGCGACTTTCAAATCTGCTTCGGCAAAATTGAAAATGCTTTCAAACATTTCCGCATCGGGTTCGTTACTGGGATATGCAAATTTTTCCTTGCCGATTTCCTGCTGAATTTCCTTAATAAAGGCAATGATTTTCTGATTGGCTTCATGTCCTGCCATGATACCGTCATACATATCTTCATCGGAAACTCTGTCTGCGCCTGCCTCAATCATGGCGATACGGCTGTCGGTGGACGCTACTGTAACAGCCATTCTTGACTTTGCTCTTTCTTCCTTTGTGGGATTGATGACAAACTTTCCGTCAACCAGACCGACAGAAACACCTGAAATGGGTCCGTTCCAAGGAATATCGGAAATGGACAGGGCGATTGATGTGCCCACCATAGCGGTAATTTCGGGAGAACAGTCAGGGTCTACCGACATGACTGTACAGGTAACACCGACATCGTTTCTCATATCTTTCGGGAAAAGCGGTCGGATAGGTCTGTCAATCACACGGGAAACAAGAATCGCTTTTTCAGAGGGTCTGCCTTCTCTTTTCAGGTAAGAACCGGGGATTTTTCCGACAGCATACATTTTTTCTTCAAAGTCAACCGAAAGAGGGAAAAAGTCAACGCCCTCTCTGGGTTTCAATGCTCCTGTGACAGCTACATTGACTACCGTTTCACCGTATCTTACCAGACATGAACCGTTGGCAAGCTGAGCTATTTTTCCTGTTTCGACCACAAGCGGTCTTCCTGCGAAATCCGTTTCAAAAACTCTGAATTTTTCAAACATAACAACAACTCCTTTTTGATGTTTTCCGACAGAACCATACCGCTTAGCAATTAAACCACATTTCAGTTTGAGGGCTTCGCCCTTAAAAATCCCACAAGGGGCTTTGCCCCTTGACCCCACCGACTTTTGAAAAAGTCGGACAAAACTTTCTGTGAAAATTGGCGGTAGCCAATTTTCGTCTGAAATGTCGTTTCACTGCTAATCGGGTAACAATTCTGTCTGTAACCGAATGTTAGATTGGATAAAAGGCAGACTGCCGAAAATACAAGCTGTCTGCCTCTGCGTGCGAAGTAAAAATTACTTACGGATACCAAGTCTGGCAATGATAGAACGATATCTTTCAATGTCAACTTTTGTCAAATATTTGAGAAGATTTCTTCTCTGACCTACCATTTTCAGCAAACCACGTCTGGAGTGATGGTCTTTCTTGTGAACCTTCAGATGCTCAGTAAGGTCGTTGATTCTCTTTGTGAGCAGTGCAATCTGTACTTCGGGAGAACCTGTGTCGCCCTCGTGAGTAGCATACTCCTTGATGATAGCGTCTTTTTCTGATTTAAGCATTTGTTTCACCTCTTTAAAGAATATGTGCCTGTTGTATTCGCCAATCACAGTAAGGGGAAGGTGAAAATTCCCGTCCGGGCATATTCCCGAAACCGTGGTTGAGGCACTTTGTTAAGTTTATCATACAAACAATCTATTGTCAACAGCAAATTCGC
>CACYBZ010000109.1 GCA_902772795.1 uncultured Ruminococcus sp.
GCAAATTTTCCGCTTGTGCGGTTGGAATGATATTCTCATTGTATGGCTGTAACAATTAAAAGTTTTGTCCACTTTTGGGGAAGTGGTGGGAGGGGGGCAAAGCCCCTTGTGGGATTTTTAAGGGCGAAGCCCTTAAACTCCCCAAAATTCCAACAAAATTTGCGTAAGCAAATTTTGTCAATAACGATTTGATTTCTAACTGCACAGGTAGAAAAAATTGTATATGTCAATAATAATGCCTTGTATCATTCGAAGAAGATAATATATCTGAATGATACAAGGCATAAAATATTCTCTGATTTTTTAGGTAGCTGTGTAGGTAACAAATACATCACGGTGGTTTTTCAATGATTTGCCATTATCAGGTATAGTGGCATATTCATCAGGGAAAACTTCGCTTAATGTACTGATTGTTGTTCCGATTTTAATATCCTGTACCATAGTTGTGCCGTCAGTATATTCTGCGGTGCAGTGAACAGTATTGTTAATCAATCTATCCAGAACATTACGCTTTTCTTCCAGATGATTACTGTCAGAACTAAACAGACTGGTCTTGTCAGCAGTGATAGTATCATCACCAATACCGAATATTTCGAATGTAAATCCTTCAGGATTTTGATTATTATAATCGAAAGTTACAGATGTATATGCTTTTTTGGAGTTATCACAAAATTCTGCGTCTGTAGCCTTTGTACCTTTGATGACAGGATTCAGATTGTTACGATAAACAATACCTATGATATCTTTATCCAGTGTATATGTGACAGATTGGATATTATCGCCCTTACATTCAAGTGTAAAATCAAGACAATACGCAATTTTTCCGTCATCTTTTTCGCTTAATGCAAGTCCGTAATTCTGAGGTGTTGAAATCAATGTATTATTCGGTAAGAGTTCTTCAGCGTTGACAGTCATTATAAAAGGATTTGTCGATGGTGTGGTAAAACGGTGATAGCCTATTGTACCGCCGATTGCCATGATAAGTACAAGAGAAGCAGCAATGATACCTCTATATCTGAATGGATTTCTGTTTTTTGTATTTGCATTTGAATTTGTTTTTTGTCTGAAATCTTCCATATAATGATTAACTTCGCTGTCAGTAAATGGCTGTTGCTGTGGTATTTCGCTGTTTGTGTTGTTTAATAATCTGTAAATATCTTTATCCATCATTTAAATTGTCCCCTTTCCAAAATACCCTGAATTAAATTTGATGATTTTCTTTTTACCTCTCGAAATGCGGTTGTATATGATTTCTTTACTTTTCCCTGTAGCGTTTGCCGTTTCTTCAACCGAATATCCTTGCCAGAATATTTTGATAAATAGCTTTTTATCTTCATCATTCAAGCAGGAGATAAGTTCTGTAAAGAACGCATTAAATTCGCTGTCGTCGGTAATAGAAGTCTTATCGGCAAGTAAAAGTTCGTCAATAGATTCTGTCGGGGTAAGGCGTTTTATTGCTTTGAGCTTATTTAACGCTGTATATCTGGCAATACCGCAAACCCAGTTGACAAAGGAACTTTTTTTACTGTCAAAGCTGTCAATATGCTTCCAAATTTTGATAAAGCTGTCTGAAAGGCATTCCTCTGCGTCCTGTGGATAACTATGTAGTATTCTGGTGATAACCGTTTTCATTATACCACCGTAAGTTCTGATAACATATTCCATAGCTTCTTCATTCTTTTCCTTTAGTAGCCTTATGTAATTTTTGTCGTCAATAGTCAAATTGTAACCTCCTTTTTTTGATTTGTTTCGATTTTCCTCCTTTCACTTATTATTACAAATATTAAGGTGCAAATCTATCCAAAACAAAATAAAAAATTGAAATTTTCTACCTGTGCGGTTGAAAGTCAGATAGTTACTATCAAAATCTGCGTAAGCAGATTTTGGATTTTTATGAGGAGTTTAAGGGCTTTGCCCTTAAAAATCCCACAAGGGGCTTTGCCCCATATGCACTAAGTTAATTTTAATTACCCCTCTGTCAGCCGTTGGCTGACATCTCCCCTTTCAGGCAATGTCGTCAACTTAAGGTTGTCATTCCGAACGAAGTGAGGAATCTTTTTTAA
>CACYBZ010000110.1 GCA_902772795.1 uncultured Ruminococcus sp.
AGGGCAAAGCCCTTAAACAGTCAGGGGTTCCGCGCCTGAACCTCGCAAGCCTTTAAAAAGGCTTGACCGAAACTTTAAGGCGAAATCTGCTGTCGCAGATTTCGGGCAACGTAGAGAGAAAAATCCGAATGAAGTGAGCCTTAAAAAGTTTTGACCCACTTTTTCAAAAGTGGGTGGGGTCAAGGGGCGAAGCCCCTTGGCAGGATTTTCAAGGGTGCAACCCTTGAAGCAGGATTTTCAAGGGCGAAATCCTTAAATTTAGCAAAGAAAGTTCTATCAGGGCAGTGTTCTGAATATAGTAAGGGTGTAAACCAAAAATGGCTGTCATATCGCAGGGACAGATATTTGAAAAGGAGCGATGACCCAAATGAATTACACTTTGTCGAAAAAAGCCGTTTCGGTAAAAGAAACGGTCTTTGACGGATGTTCAGAACAACCTGTTGACCTTGACCTTACCTTACCTGACTACTGTCCCGACATTATGAGAATCCTCAAATGTCGGGTAAATCCGAAAATTCTCACGAAAAGCATTTCCGCCGACCGTCTGGAAATCGAAGGCAATGCCGAACTGAAAATCCTGTATGTTGACGCTGTCAAAAAAACGTTGCGGTGCAGTGACCATAATATTCCTTTTTCGGCTTCTTTCAACATGAAACAAAGTCCGCAGAATGCTGTTGTCAGTGCCAAAGTCAGAACAGAATACATCAACTGTCGGGCATTAAGTCCCAGACGACTGGATATTCACGGAGCGTTTTCGGTATGTGCCAAAGTCATCTGCAAGAGTGAAACAGAATTCCCTTGCGATATCGAAAACCATACCGTACAGATTAAAAAATCCCGTGCGGAATTATCTGTTCTGGAGGGAATGGCACAGCAACAGTTCACCCTTTCGGAAAGCGTGACGCTGGGGGCAAATACGGGAAATATTGAAGCTGTCCTGAAGAGTGATGCTACTGTCATCAAAGGGGATTGTCGGGCAATCAGCAACAAAGTCATGATAAAAGGCGAAGTCAACATCAGGGTGCTGTATCTTGCGGACATCAACACGGGACAGACGGGTATCTTTGACTATACATTACCGTTCAGCGAAATTCTTGACGCCGACGGCGTAGACGAAAACTGTCTGTGTGTGACGGATATTGAACTTGTCAACCACACGGTGAACATCAAAAACGACTATGCCGAAAACGGAGCAAGTGCCGATTTTGATGTCAAGCTGGCAGTCACGGCGATGGGCTACCGCAGTGACGAAATCGCCTTTATTGATGACGCTTATTCTACGGAATACGACCTGAATCTGATTTACAATCAGATGAATCTTTCCCAGATGCAGAGGTCCTATACGGAAAGCTGTATTACCAAGTCTACTGTGGAAATCGGGGCGAACAGTATCCAGTCAGTAACCGACATCTGGTGTGAACAGTGCAGTACTTCGGCCGTTACCGAGGACGGAAATTTTCTGGTAAAGGGCAAACTGAATATGTGTGTTCTTGCGGTGGACAATGACAATATGCCGTTTTATTCCGAAAGGGTAATTGACTTTGCCTATCCGCTGAACAAAGTCACAGAAAACTGTCAGCTGGAAACAACGGGGACGGTGCAGTCGGTGAGTTATCGTATCAACGGAGCGAACTCCCTTGATTTCCGCATAGAAACCCGACTGGACATTACGGTGATTCATAATCATACTGTCCGCTATGTCAACTCACTCACCCCCGACACCGAAAACCCCCGTGTCAAAGACACTTCTTCCGCACTGACGCTGTATTATGCTTCTGACGGGGAAAGCGTGTGGGACATTGCCAAGAACTATGCCGTAGACTGTCAGCGGGTCATGGAAGAAAATGAACTGTCTGACGACAAGATAACCAATGCGGTGATGTTGTTTATTCCGAGTGTGTGAGGTGGGAAAAATGCAGGAAAGAAATATTTATCAGGATATCGCCCAGAGAACGAACGGAGATATTTATATCGGCGTGGTAGGGCCTGTCAGAACAGGGAAATCTACCTTTATCAAACGGTTCATGGACAGTATTGTCATACCGAACATTCAGAACGACAGCCGTCGTGAAAGGGCAGTCGATGAATTACCGCAGTCAGCGGGTGGAAGAACCATCATGACGACCGAACCGAAGTTCATTCCCGAAAACGCTGTGGAAATCACACTGGAGGGAAATGCAGGTCTGAAAGTACGGGCGATTGACTGTGTGGGTTATATTGTACCGAGTGCCATAGGCTATATCGAAGACGAACAGCCCCGTATGGTAAAGACACCGTGGTTTGAAGAAGAGATACCTTTCAACATGGCAGCGGAAATAGGAACGAAAAAAGTCATTACCGACCATTCGACTATCGGATTGGTTGTCACCACGGACGGCAGTATCAGTGACATTCCACGTACAGAATACGCCGAGGCAGAAGAACGTGTCATCAATGAACTGAAAGCCATCAACAAACCGTTCATTGTTCTGCTGAACAGTCTTTATCCCGATTCCCCCGAAACAACCGCTTTAGCCGAACAAATCGGGACAAAATACGATGTTCCCGTGGTGGCGGTGAACTGTATCGAACTGGACGAAACGCAGATAGAGAAAATTCTGGCACAGATTCTCTTTGAATTTCCGATAAAGGAAATCAAGGTCAATATGCCGAAGTGGGTCACCAATCTGGAGAAGAACCACTGGCTGAAAACGTCGGTATACAGTGCCATTGCCGAACCTGCTAAAATTATCCGCAAAATCCGAGAAATACAGAGTATTGCCGACCATGCCACAGACTGCGAAAATATCCGCAATGCCATGATTGACAATATTGATTTGGGCAGAGGTACGGCAAAAATCACCGTCAGCATTGACGGCAGACTGTTCTATAAAGTGCTTGGCGAAAAAACAGGTCTTGCCATTGCCGACGAGGGCGATATGCTCAGCTGTGTGATGGAACTGGCAAAAATGAAAAGTGAATTTGATAAAATCCGCAAAGCCTATGACGATGTTAACGAAAAAGGTTATGGTATAGTCATGCCGTCCATGGAAGAACTTTCGCTGGAAGAACCCGAAATTATCCGACAGGGCGGTAAATACGGTATTCGTCTGAAAGCCTCCGCCCCGTCCATTCACATGATGAAAACGACTATCAATACGGAAGTCACGCCGATTGTCGGGTCAGAACAGCAGTCCGAAGAACTTGTTTCCTACCTGCTCAAGGAATTTGAAGAAAATCCCATTCAGATTTGGGAAACGAACATTTTCGGCAAATCATTGCATGAACTGGTCAACGAAGGTCTGCATAACAAGCTCAACCGAATGCCCGAAGATGCCAGAAAGAAAATGAAAGAAACCATCGAACGTATCATTAACGAAGGCTGTAACGGTTTAATCTGTATCATTCTGTAAACAGGAAAACTCCTTGTGTATCTGCACAGGGAGTTTTTTATTCTGCTGTCATAACAGGGAAATTTCGGGTTACACTAACACAAGAGATTTTTCAGATACAGGAGTTTTTGCCATGAGCAGACGAACAACGGCATTTATTTTTATTGCCTTTATTTTCATGATGATATCGGCGGTGATATCGACACTGATGAGCTGTCAGCACACCGCCAAAGCCGAACCCGAACGTCCCACAGCACTTGTGACTGAGGCAGTCACCGCCGAGCCACAGTACAAGACCTACACCGTCAAGGAATATAACGGACTGGTAGCGGTCTTTTACGGTGACAGTACCCGACCTGTCAGAATTACGGACTGTTATGTATCGTCTTTACCCGAAGAGGACAGAAAAAAACTCATGTCAGGTATACAGACCACTTCCGAAAACAAAATGAAACGGCTTCTGGAAGATTTATGCAGTTGACAGCAGAAACAGTGTCACGCAAGCCGAACACAATAAGGAGGGGCAGTAATGACGATATCGGTAATCCGAACCATAATACTCTATATTCTGATACTGGTGATGGTCAGGGTGATGGGCAAACGGCAAATCAGCGACCTGCAGACAAGCGAACTTGTTGTGACGTTGCTGATATCGAATATAGCGGTCATTCCTATGCAGGATCCTACTTTACCGCTGGTCAGCGGAGCAGTTCCGATTATGCTTTTAGTGGGACTGGAGGTACTGATGAGTTATTTCATGACAAAGAATACCCGATTCAGAAGTTTCATCTGTGGGAAACCGCAGGCAGTGATATGGGAGGGCAGACCCGACCGTGAAAAAATGAAATTGCTGAGAATGACTACCGAAGATTTATCCGAGCAGTTACGTCAGCAGGGTATTTTTGCGTTGAGCGATGTACAGTATGCCGTCATCGAAACAAACGGAACACTGAGCGTCATGAAAAAGGCAATGAAAGACACCGTCACCCCCGAACAGATGAAATTAAAAGATGTCAGTGCAGAATTTGAACTCATTGTCATCAGTGACGGGGAAATCGCAGAACATTCCCTGAAACTCTGTCAGATGACGGAAAATCAGCTGAAAAAAATCCTTGTCAAAGAAAAAGTCAGACAGGAAGATATCTTTATTATGACACTTACGCCAAGTCACGTCTACCACATTATCAAGAAACAGGAGTTTTCCCGATGAACAGAATTATTACCGCAATCGTGATGTTGCTGGCGGTAGCAGGAGGAGCAATAGGAGAAAGCTGTTATGTCATTTCCGTTTCGGAAGATGTCAGAACGCATCTGCAGTGTGCTATGGAAAGCTATCACAGAGATGACATTACACAGACAGAAAAACATCTGCACGAGGCTGAGAAAATCTGGGACAACAGCCGTTCCGTTCTCAATTCCCTGCTGATACACAACTACACCGAAACCATCAGCGAACATATCACCACAACTATCGACACTCTGCAATATGACAAAGAAAATTTTCCGATAGAATGTCATACCACCACAGACGCTGTACAGGTCATTATTGATTCCATGATACCGCATATAGACAATATTCTTTAGAAAGAGGTGTGGAAACATTGTCGGTCAGGGAAAGAATTTCTGCAGGACAGCTTTTCGCCTTGCTGTATATCAGCCGAATGGTTGTCAATGTCACTTACAGTCGCTATCATTCCGATATCAACGACCTGAAATATGGTGTATTCAGCAGTCTTACCGCATTGTTTTTCACGCTGGTGATGCTGATACCCGTCCATCTGGTTATCCGTTCGGGAAACGGCAGAAATATTCTGGACAGTTCCTTTACCACCGCCAGACCTTTTTCCTTTGCCGTAGCGTTACTGTACGGCATATATTTTCTGTGGGTACTGGTGTATACCGTTTCCTTTTTCGATACCATGACAAGCAACGTCTTTGACCCCAACCTTTCTGTTACCGTACTGTCAGCGGTGGGAATACTCTCAACGATATACGGAGCATACAAGGGTATTCAGACGTTAGGCAGAGCGTCAACGCTGTTTCTGGTGCTGATAGGTATTGCCCTTGTCATTCTGACGGGTACGCTGATTCCCAAAGCGGATTTTCTCAACTTTGAACCCCTTTCCGCTGACAATATTCCGTCCGTCACCGAAATGACTGTTTCCGCCTTGTCAAAAAATTCCTGTATTCCCGCTATGGCACTGCTGATTCCCCTCACGGACGGCAACAGGAAAATGACTTCTTTACTCTGGGCAACAGCCGTATATCTTTCCATGAGCGTTATCGCTTTGCTGATAATTGCCGTACTCGGCGAATATACCTTTACACAGACTTTCCCTGTCTATACGCTTACCGCTGTCGCTTCACTCGGCGTAACCAGACGGTTGGACGGTATTTTCATGGGGGTGTGGCTTCTGGGAATGTTCGTGAAAGTATCTTTGTTCATCGCTCTTTTTGCGATGTGCGTCAATAAGTTCTTCGGGGAGAAAAAAGCGAAAACGGCTGTTTTTCTGTGCGGTGGTGCGGTGTTCGGCCTGTCGTTACTGGTCAACAGCGTGGACGGTATAGCTGATATGCTGTTCAATGTTTATTTTGCATTCGGCTTTACCCTGCTGACGGCGGTTGTTCTGCCGTTGGTCGTCACCATTACCAACATCTGTAAGAAAAAACACGTCCGATGAAAATTTTCTGTCTGTGCGGTCGGAATAATTCTATTACGGTATAGCGGTGACAACCAAAAGTTTTTGCCCCGCTTTTTCCAAAAAGCGGGTAGGGGTCAAGGGGACAACGTCCCCTTGGCAGGATTTTAAAGGGCGAAGCCCTTTAATGAATAAAAACTCAAAATGGGATTTTTAAGGGCAAAGCCCTTGAACGATGGGAGAATGAATGTGAAAAAATTATTGTCATTGCTGATTCTGTCAGCGTTTCTGCTTTCAGGGTGTACGGTCAGGGAACTCAACCAGAGAATGGTTATCCTCGGCATGGGTATCGACTTCTCCGACAATAACTATACCGTCACCGCTGTCTACATCAACACCGAATCCGTTGACGGAAAAGAAAAATATAAGACAAAATCAGGTAAAGGAAAAACCGTCACACAGGCTGTCAACGATATCGCTACGGAAAACGGTCTGGAAGTACTGTACAGTCATATATCCTTTATCGTTCTGGGGAAAAGTGTCTGTCAGCACGGTCTGAAAGAAACTATGGAATTTTTTTCGGGATACTATCAGTGCCGTCCCTCCGCAGACGTGCTTGTCAGCAATACCACCGCCGAAGCTGTTCTGACAGCAAAAAATATCTCTCCCGAAACCTTTACCCGTATCGCCCAAAGTCAGACTGTCACAGGACTGACAAGAACTCTGCCGTTTTATCAGTTCTATGCCGATATCCTTAATCCGTCCGTATCCGCCTGTACGTCCCTCATTACCAGAACCAAAGACGATGAAGTCAAATCACAGGGTACGGCGGTCTTTGACAGGGATACTTTTGCCTATACCCTCGACGGTATACAGACATTGGGCTTACTGTTCATTACCGAAACATCTGACATTTCCGCCGAAGTTATTCCGCTGACTGCCCGCAACAAAACCTGTACACTCACCCACAGAACAACAAAAGTCAATGTACAGTACAAAGACGGTATTCTGTATTGTGATGTCCATGTCAGCGGAACAGTCAACCTTTATGAATATGCTCTAGGAGAAAGTCAGCTTAAAAAGTCCGCCGAAAACAGTATGGAAACCATTATCCGTAATACGCTCGCTAAGTGCCTGCGACAGGGAAACGATATCTTTTACTTTACCCGAAAACTCCGCAGACAGGACAAACAGACTTACTACAACATTCATGACTGGCAATCTGTACTGAAAAATACCGTCTTTACCGTCAGATGTGACATTTCTCCG
>CACYBZ010000111.1 GCA_902772795.1 uncultured Ruminococcus sp.
GGAGGGCTGGGCATTTTTCTTGCCAAAAAACTGATGGACGATATCATTTATTCCTATACGGACGGCCACAATATTCTGACAATGAAAAAAAATCTGCAGGATTAATTTTGTTCATAAGGAGTACAACCATGCAATACAGGAACATACAGAAAATTCATCAGGGAAAATATATTACCCGCTATGACATCACCTATGAAACCGAAAACGGCAATCCGAAAAATTATGAGATAGTCAGCCGTAACCCGAATCTGCACAACGAAAATGATTTGCACGATAACAAGGCAGATGCCGTAGTAATGATTATCCATGACAAGACAGGAGAAAAAATCCTGTTGAATTACGAATACCGTATGGCAGTCAGCGAATGGATATACAACTTTCCCGCAGGACTGATGGACGAGGGCGAAACCGTTGCGATGTCGGCAGAACGTGAGTTACGGGAAGAAACAGGTCTGCAACTGGTGGAGATTACCGAAGAATGGCAGGCAAGTTATTCGGCGGTAGGTTTTTCCAATGAAAAAACAGTCGTTATTGTCGGAACGGCAGAGGGAACGATTCAGCCGAGCGATTCCGACATGGAAGAAATTGTTGCCCACTGGTATACCAAAGAAGAAATCCGTCAGTTATTAAGAAACAAAGTATTTGCTTCCCGAACACAGGCATATTGTGCTGTCTGGAGCAGAATATGAAAAAGTGTGATGAACACCGTATGTTTCTGTTGACAAGGAGGTTTTCGTTTCGATGAAAAAAGTAGCATGTTATCTTCTGATAGGGGCAGTGATATGTATTGTCTGTGTGCTGTACCTGACGGCAGTAGGAAGTACTCATGTACTGGAATTTCCTGTTCCTGACACGGTCAGCAGTAAAGACGATCTGACTGTCACTATGGACGAACAGGGAAAAGTGACGGTAACGGATTTGCAGATTGACAACGGAAAAGGTTATGTCACTGTGAAATCTGTGGCAAAAGGAAATGTACTGTTACAGGTTTTCGATAAAGACGACAGCGAACAGAATCTTTATTCGGAAGTTCTGTACGTTCACCGTTCGGGTGTGATTACCGAAAATAATTATTTCGGTGACATCACCGACGGCTGGCTTATTTCCACGACGATGACACTCTATCTGGCCATTGCCTTGTATGGTCTGATAACGTCGTTTCAGAAAAATGTCCGTGACAACCTTTATCAGTACCGCAATGTCCGCCATCTGGGACTGATTATTTATCTTCTCAGTTTTCTTCTGGGACAGGCTCTTTCTATTCTTACCGACAGAGGATTGATGGATCTCATCAACTCTGTTTTAAGTTCAGTGATTACGCTGTCGTCCATACTTCTGCCCATTGCGTTTGTCATGTTCATTTTTGTCACGATAAGCAACATTCAGCTTATCCGTAACGAGGGGCGTAACTGGCGGAATATGCTGGGGTGTATTCTCGGCATGGTGCTTTGTGTGAGTACGCTGTTTCCCTGGGTTCTGGAAGAATTCCTGCAAAATGCCGATCTGACAATCATCAATGTTCACGACATGAACAAATTCGATATGTATATTTTCCGTATGGTGGAAGTTACCGTTCTGGTGGTTGTTGCCTATATGGAATGTGTTCTGCTGGCGACAATTATTCTCAGCGTCAAAGCTGCCAGAAGAATACCTGCTTTCGACAAGGATTATATATTGATTCTGGGCTGTCAGATTAACAAGGACGGCACACTGACAAAACTTCTGCAGGGCAGAACAGACAGAGCGGTCGAATTTTCCCGTATGCAGAAACAATCCACGGGAAAAGAACTTGTTTTTGTACCGTCAGGTGGTAAGGGCAATGATGAAGTTATCGCTGAAGCGGAAGCTATACGGAATTATCTGGTCAGTACAGGTATTCCCGAAAAAAATATACTGGTAGAGAACAAATCCGCCAATACATTTGAAAATCTACGCAATTCCGCAAGAATGATACGGGAACAATCTGACGGCAAAAAGGTAAACATCGCTTTTTCCACCACCAACTACCATGTTTTTCGGGCAGGTATCTTTGCCACCGAACAGGGAATCCGAACGGAGGGAATCGGAGCAAAAACCAAAAGTTATTTCTGGATTAATGCCTTTATACGGGAATTTGTCGCTACGTTATATTCTGAGGTAAAATCCCACCTTGTGACAATTCTGGCAGGAAGTGCTGTCATGTGGGCAATGATTATAATAGACTATATGTCAAACAATTTGTAGCAGGAGACCATGGAAGACAAGAAACAAAACAGATTCAGTACAGTTCTGAGCAAACTCTTCGGCGGTATAAAATGACATGGTTGTGTTTGTTGTCTTTGCGGTCATCAGCGGTATATTTACCGCCCTGATGGCAATCTATACCCCTGAAAACACTTCTTTTCATGAAATTGCCGTGTTCTTTGAAGCATGGAATGCTGGAGGAGCCCCCACAAGGGACTCCGTCCCTTAACCCTGCAAGCCTTTGAAAAGGCTTGACCAAAACTTTTAACTCGTTCAAAAAAAATCTGAACGGAACTGCACCCCTCGTAAACAGGCGGGAACACGTTCAGAAAGCAGAGAATATTATTTTTTTCAGCGGTGGCAGAGAGGTTATCTTTACCACCGCTATGAATTTTTTGGCATAATGTTCATATCAATAGATAAACAGGTTATTTTTGGTGGTTTTGTATACGGTAAACAGCTTGTATAGTGCTGACGGTTTTTCTTTTGAAAAGTTTATATTCAGCTTTCTCGGAATAGGGAAGGGGGAAAAGTTGTACAAAAAAAAAGTCACCCACAAAGTGAGTGACTTAAATGTAATTATACTGACTAAACCGTCAATTATTCAGAAATTCTTTTTCTTGCAACTACTACTGCACCGCCAGCAAGCATAACTACTGCCAGAAGACCTGCAACTGCTGCACTGTCGCCTGTAGCAACTTTACCTGTAGCTGATGAAGTTGTGCTTGAAGATGTTGTTGTACC
>CACYBZ010000112.1 GCA_902772795.1 uncultured Ruminococcus sp.
CGGATAAAACAGCTGAGCAGAAATCCCAACGGAAAAGCCACAACAACACATAATTTTCGTGGCGAATTTCTGACAATATGCTTTTGTTTTGCCAGTATACAGCTTGAAACATAATGAACAGCGGTTTTCAGACGGAAAGTCAACGGTGTATTCTTAAATGAAAGATATAACCGCCTTATCTGTGCAAAACTGTTCGGACTGGTATAATATTGTTTAATCATATTATTGGTCATACCGCCGTCCTGATATTCCACCACACAAAGACTTTTGTTAAGTACCAGTAAATCGTATTCCATGCTGATTTGCAGGTGCATATAATGTGGATTGAAATTTTTCTCATCACCGAAAGAGGGCATGGGAGCGACTTTCTTATATAAGTCACTGCGGATAACATTTTTTCTGTCACCGTTATGTATGTGATAGACATTCGTCAGCAGACCGATTAAATTGATGGATTTTCTTTCAGGGAGGAGGTCGCCGATAATTTCGCCGTTTTCCTTGCTGTCGAGTGCAACAATTCCGCCATACTGTTCACTGCCGTTTTTCTGCCAGAATTCGGTGATAATAGCAATAGCGTCATTCGGCATATAGTCATCGGAATCAATACATACGGCAAGTTCTGTTTCAAGATGGGCGATAGCTTCATTATAAGCGGTATGCAGTCCGCCGTTTTCCTTGTAAATATACTGAATTTCAAAATCCTTTTCGCTGTCGATCCAGTTTCGGACGACAGCTTTTGTATTATCTGTCGACCCGTCATCAATGACCAGCCACAGAAAATTTTTTGATGTCTGATTTTTTAACGACTGATACAGTCGTGGCAACAATTCGGCACGATTGTAAGACGGTGTAAATACGGTGATATCAACCATAAACGGAAAAACTCCTTATCTGATTTTTGTAATGTACAAACGCAACAGTTTCATTGTCAGCGTAAAGCCGAGATATTTATTGAAAGTGTATACCTTTCTGACTTTGGGATTCCAATGGTAATCCAGCAGATAGCGGTGTTGTTTCATATCCTTGAGTACGTCCGAAATATCGTCCAGACAGACGCAACACACATTCAGAACGGTAATATATTGATAAGCAATGTAATTCATAAAAGCAGTTCTGGCTTTATCATCAAATTTATCTGCCATTGCCAGGGCTTTAAAGACGTTCTGTTTTGCATCGACGATATTTTTTCGGCGTAGGGCATGGGCGATGGAAGTGTCACGCTGAATATAGATATAGAAATTGTCATTGACCACAGAAAAAGACTGGGCATACAGCATTAATCTGGCACTCCATTCGATATCTTCTGAATAAATGCCCTTTTCAAAATAAAGATTGTTGTCCAGGAACAACGTTCTTTTGATTACCTTAGCCCATGCGGACGAAATAAAGACATTCTGTTTAATCAGGTCTGTCAGTTGAGAAGCCTTGTCAGTACGGTCAATGGAAAGAGTCTGATAATCGGGGTTGTATTCGACAATCTTGTTTTCCGCCTCAAACAGATATTGAAAAAAGAAAAAAAGAACGTCACTATGTTCCGCCTCAATTTTTTGGGCGATGTGTTCCAGAGCTTTATCGGAATTCCAATAGTCGTCACTGTCCAGAAAAATGATATAATCCCCTGTAGCGGAATCAATACCGAAATTTCTTGCGTCAGACAGACCGCCGTTCTGTTTATGAATAACTTTGATACGACTGTCTTTTTCGGCATAGCTGTCGCAGATTTGGGGACAGTTGTCTTTTGCACCGTCATCGACCAGAATAATTTCAAAATTTCTGTAGGTTTGTTGTAAAACGCTGTCGACTGACTTGTGAATATAATTTTCAACATTGTATACAGGCATGATTACCGAAAATTTACAGGATTGATTTTTCATGATAATAAAACAGCCACCTTGTTTTTGAATTGAATTACTCTTATTATATAGCAAAACACCAAGTAAGGCAATATTGTGAAAGAGAAAAAAGCGTAACTGTAAATAAATTTAACAAAAACGGTTGAATTTTCCATGAAAAAGTTGTAAAATTGATGTATAAATGATTCGTCTGTCTGTCGGGACAGGCGGTATCATAAACTATCTAAGGTGGTAATGACAATGAACAGAATCGTAATGGTAGAAACATCGGCAAGACATATCCATGTTACACAGGAAGTACTGGAAACGTTGTTCGGCAAAGGGGCAACGCTCACCAACAAAAAGGATTTATCTCAGCCGGGACAGTTTGCTTGTGTAGAAAAAGTCAGAGTAGTAGGCCCTAAAGGGGAATTCAATATGTCCATTCTGGGTCCTGTAAGAAAAGATACACAGGTTGAACTTTCAATGTCAGACGCAAGAAAAATCGGTATTTCCGCACCCATCAGAGAATCGGGCGATGTAGCAGGAACACCGGGCTGTAAGCTGATAGGACCTGAAGGAGAAGTGGAAATTGCTCAGGGTGTCATGGTAGCGAAAAGACACGTTCATCTTGACCCCGAAACAGCTGAAAAGTTCGGCATTACGGACAAGCAGATTGTATCAGTAAAAGTCGGTGCTAATGAGAGAAACGTTATTTTTGGCGATGTTGTTGCAAGAGTAAGTTCCAGTTATGCT
This sequence comes from uncultured Ruminococcus sp., assembly GCA_902772795.1. Lineage (GTDB taxonomy): Bacteria > Bacillota > Clostridia > Oscillospirales > Acutalibacteraceae > CAG-964. Next base: position 2,589 of record CACYBZ010000112.1, read on the forward strand.
CCTGCCGTACATCTTGACACAGACGAAGCCAACGCAGCAGGTCTTACGGGAACAACGGACGGCGAAATTCTCACAGATTAATCACAAAATAAAACGACAGTTACCTTTTTCGGTGACTGTCGTTTTTACTGATATTTTCCGTGAAATCCGTGGGCAAGATAGCCAGGAAAACGGTTGAACAATACAGAGAAATTCTTTTATGCAGAACCGCTTTTCTCAGCAACATCACACGCTGTGGCATTGTCTGACTGGCGGAACAGCGTTCTGAAATGAAACGTTTCGGCGGTATGGTCATACTTTTTCATATAACAACAGGTATATCCTACAAAATACCAGAACATGGCAATCATATAGGAATGTTCCAGAAGAATAGTTTTTTCGATAAGGGCGTACACACAGTAGGCACACAGAAACGAAAAAAGACAGATAAACGGACTGTTTTTCAAATCGCCTGTTTCCAGAAAAACAGATTTGAAAAGATGTTTTCCGAATGTCATGGCGAAGCCGAGGAAAATCACAAAACCGACAAGACCGTTTCCGACCAGAATTGTCAGATAGCCGTTGTGCAGATCGGAATATTTAAAGCCATGTTCCATCAGTCTTGAGCCGTACAGAACGATATTTTCCTTTCCTACGCCGAAAATAGGATAGTTGGCAAAGACAACAACAGCTTTTTGCAATAATTTGATTCTACCGCTGTCCAGATTATCATTTTCATGGGCGAAGGTAACAACACTCATTTTTTCATCGACGGATTTTTCGGAAGGAGAAGGGTCTTTTATCGGGTCAATAGCTTTTCCCTGACTGACGGCATTTCCCGCAGTCAGGGCGACGGAAACCGCCTTGTTAGAGAAAATACGCAGTCCGATAAGTCCGCCAAGTAACGTCACGGCAACGACAAGGGAACAACTGGCAACAACAATCAGTTTTTTCAGACTGACGTTTTTCAGTTCACAGAAAAGGCGGTAACTTATATTGACGATGATATAACCGCACAGCAACAGCAAAGACCCGTTGGAGTCACTGAGAAAAATGCCCAACGCATTAATCAGTGAGAATATCACCAGAAATTTTCGGGAAAAAATTCTTTTTCTGCCACTGTAACGGTATAAGTCCGACTTATCAAGAATGTGAGCAAAGACAATAGCGACAACACCATAAAAAGCCAGTAAGTTAGGATTGACAAATACACCTGTAAAGCGGTTTTCATAGATGACCATACGGTAAGAACGTCCTGTAAAGGTAAAATCCTGTTCACCGAAAGGCAATGTCACAAAGCTTACCAGCATAGCGAGTGTTGTGGCAATAAGGATAAAGTGAGCAATAATATAAAATTCCTTATAGATATCCGTCTTGTCAGTTTCAGTGTGAACGCCGTAGAGAATGAAAAAACACACCGCAACATGACATAACAGGACAAGATTAAGAAACAGATTATCAAAGATATGTATGATACAGGTTATCAGATAAGCAACGATGAAAGCAATAAGCCATGTCACATAGAGAATTTTCTGAAAGCGTCCGTGACGTATATACTGTCTGACAATCAACACGATTCCCCAGATAGTCATCAGATATTTGATACTGTGGGCGATAATTTCGGTGTGGCAGAAGCAGGTAAAAAACAGGGCTACCGCATAGACTATCCGAAACAAAGAAATATCCGAAAATACTTTTTTCAATACATTATGTTTTTTAACCGTCATAGCTTTACTATCCCCGTTATCACAGTACACCGCCGACTGTCTTGAACATTACTTTAAGATCATATAAAACATTGAATTTCCGATAATAGTCCAGATTCAGTACCATTTTCTGCGGAAGAATAATTTCCATATAATTTTTGTCAACCAAAGCAGGGTCGGTAAAGAATTCATCATTGTCCTTGAACGAAATACTCGCCATGGAAGTAATTCCCGCAGGGGTGAGTAAAGTGGCATACATATCGGGGGTATACATATTGACGTATTTGGGCACTTCGGGACGTGTGCCGACAAAACTCATATCCCCCAGCAGAACATTGAACACCTGTGGAAATTCATCAATACGGTATTTCCGCATTTTCTTGCCGATTCGGGTAATACGGCTGTCGTTGGCTTCGGTAAGCAGATTACCTTTTTCTTCAGCGTCCTGTATCATTGTCCGAAATTTGAAAATCTTGAATTTTTTGCCGTAAGTAGTTACCCGTGTCTGTTTGAAAATGATATCGCCTTTGGAATCGCATTTTATCATTACAGCGATGATCAGCATGGGAATGGCCAGTATGACAATCAGCAACAGAGAAAGAATAATATCCATCACTCTTTTGAGGAAGAGTGATATTTTTTTATGGGAAAGAATATCGTAATAAATTTTAACCTGTTCATTTTTCATATAGTCAGGGAGCGTTTCCCATTTGCAAAGTATCATAGCAATACCTCTTTCTGTTTCAGAAAAATTTCGGCAGTCAGAATATCTTCAGGTGTTGTCAGTTTGATGTTGGTGGGAAAATCAGGTGTGACATAAACTCTTTTTCCCATGGTTTCAATTAACTGACAGTCATCTGTATAGTCTTTATTTTCGCTGACAGCTTTCTGTACGGCTTGCAGGTAGATTGTTTTTTCAAAAACCTGTGGGGTATGAATGGCAATCAAGGAACTTCTTTCGGGTGTACTCTGAATGAAATTTTCTTTGTCAACGACCTTGATAGTATCCTTGACATTCACGCCCAGTGCCGAACTTCCGTAGACAGAGGCATTACGGATAACCAGATTGATTTTTTCGGTACTGACAAGAGGTCTTGCCCCGTCATGAATAGCGATATAGTCGGTATCGTCGCTGACAAGCCGTAAACCGTTGATAACAGATTGTTGTCTGGTATTTCCGCCGACAGTGAGGTCTTTCAATTTGGAGATATGGTATTTCAGAGCAAGGGAACGGATAATTTCCTTGTCCTGCATTCGGCAGACCACAATAATTTCAGTGACGGTTTCCGCATTTTGAAAGGCGGTGAGTGTATGTACGATAGTTTCTTTTCCGCAAAGGGGAATGAGTTGTTTGCTGATGTTCATACCCATGCGGGTAGACTGTCCCGCACCGACGATAATGGCTGTTGTTTTCATTGAGCAATCACCTGTTCTTCTTCCATAGTGTCAGAATTTTCCTGTTCTTGGTTATTTTCCGTTACTTCTTCCGAAACAACTTCGTCATACAGTTCTTCGGCAGGCGGGTCAGTGGGAGGTTCAGTAGGTGCAGGAGTGGGTTTTTCAGTAGGCTTTTCAGTAGGTTTTTCAGTAGGCTTTTCGGTAGGCGGTTCTGTGGCAACGTCTTCAGGAAACAGTACCTTTTCAATATCCGTCATTAAAGAAAGCCCTGTCTGTTGCAAAGCACGGTCATTGATATTGGAAAGTCCGATAATTTTTATGCCTCTTTTTTTGGTGACGATATCAATCGCATAATACAGTTCCGTATTGCCCGTATGATAGTAGTAGTCATTGGTCACAAACCAGCCGAAACCGTAGTTATAACCATTTTCCCCTGCGTTGACAGCCTGTTGAAATGACTTTTCACTGATAACTTTTTTATCATTGTAAGCGTTGAGCCATTTAAGCATATCGCCCGTAGTCGAAACAATTTCCCCTGCGGAATAAAAATAGGAACTGTCCACTTTGAGCCCTTTTGTCCATGCCGTATCAAGATAACCCTGAGAATCCGTATCCGCCATACTCATTGACGAATTATCCATATAGAGCGGATAAAGGATTTCATCATGAATATACTGTTCATAGCTTTTTCCGCTGACTTTTTGGATAATCATTCCCATTACATAGTAGTTGGTATTGCAATAGGAAAACATATCTCCGGGATTAAAATACATACCCGTTTGATTTACCCAGTCAATCAGTTCCTTGTCGGAAAATGTAGAATCAGCGTCCCGTTCTTCAGCTTCGAGCAGATAGATGTACTGGTTAAGATAGTCGGGCAGACCCGAACACATATTGACCAGGTGTCTGATTTTGACTTCTTTTGGAATTTTGAGTTCTTTAACATATTTGGTAACACTGTCGTCAAGCGACAATTTTTTTTCCTGTGCCAGTCTGGCGATAGCGGCAGCGGTAAACTGTTTGGTACACGACCCTATTTCATATCTGGTATCGAGCGTATTGGGAATTTTCTTGTCCTTATCGCTGTATCCCATCGCCTTGTGATAAATCACCTCATCGCCGACCGCAATGAGAAATGTACCGTTGAATTTCATTGCATTGAGTTTGGTATCGGCAAGTTCTTCTATTTTTTTCAGGGAACTTTTTTCAAAAGCCGACTTTATTTTTCTGGTTTCAGGTTCAGGCGGACGGGTAGGTTTTGTTGGTGACTCTTTGTAATTGGACTTCAGTTGTATTTTTTTTGTTCCTGTTTCTTCGATATTCGGTGCTGATGTTTTGAGATTGCTTACACCTATCATCGCAAACATCACGACAAAAAACATAATCAATAGCAGTACTTTTTTATTGGATTTCACTTTCATCAAATTACCCCTTTTAATCAATCTGATGTTCAAGACCTATTTCCCGAATCACCGTTTTATAATAATCAGTCGTACTTTTGTTGATACGGCTGTAAGAATGTATATTCCGTTTGCGGAAAATCCGTTTTATCACATATACCACCCATACCGATGGTAACAACAGGGGATATTTTCTTAATATAGCGTTCTGCGACCGCAGAAAGGCATAGGACGGAAAAATCTGTTTCAGAATAAATTTAAGTTTACTGGGTTTTTGTCCGTCAGCGGTCATTTTGGAGGTTCGGATACCGATATTGTGTTCGGTTTTGCCGTAGGTATCGCCGTTGATAAGGAAAGCGTCCAGCAGATTATCCGTATGAATACCATCACCGTCCGCAGAAAACCAGCGTTGAGCAATTTGTCGGGCTTTTTTTTCAAATTCGCCGTACCCGAATTTTTCCAGAACATTGTTGATATACTGCCAGTCTGTTTTATCGTCATATTTCTGACAGAAAAGATAGTAGTCCAGAAACACTTTCGGGGGAATGCCTGCATAGTTGAAGTGCTGTACGGCGTGGACATTCAGAAAAATGTAGATATCTTCCAAAGACATTTCATAGATATGATGAAAGTCATTTTTTGGTTTCAGACGTTGTTTTAAATGGTTATAGTACGCCTTAATCTGAGGGTTTTTCCCCTCGTAGAGGCTGAAATGCTGTTCAAGATAGATGTAAGGGTCTTTGCGGTAAATTTTGTCATGTCCGCCCAGATCTCCTTCAGCGGTATAGTTCAGCTTTGTCAGAACTTTGTCAGCCTTGTCAAAGTCCTGTAACGACACATAGGTATCAATATCGCCCATGTATCGGTATACGCTGGAGGGATACATGTTTTTGAAATATACGCCTTTGAGTAATACCATGTCAATCTGATTTTTTTCAAAAGCATTCTGCAGAATTTCCAGTTCATAAAGCTGATTGGTATCGCTCAGTACCAGTTTGCGGAACTGAGTTTTCAGCACATTTCTGATTTCAGACGGGGGTTGCTGACTTTTCTCAAGCAAATCGACACCTTTTTTCACCAAAGCGGTGAAGCTCATTTCCTTGGAAAAATGTATAACTTTTTGCCAGTCGGGAGTAATGTCGCTGATGTCTGCCTGTGTGTTGTTCACCGCAGAACGTACCAGCCGAAAGATACAGCGGTATTCATCAGGATTTTCGGTGACAATATTTTTCATAAATTCCTCCCTGTTTAAGGGCTTCGCCCTTAAAAATCCCACCAACTTTTTGAAAAAAGTCGGACAAAAACTTTTGTGGTTCACTTCGTTCGGACTGTTCAAGGGGTGCCCCCTTGAAAATCCTGCCAAGGGGCTTTGCCCCTTGACCCCACCGACTTTTTGAAAAA
>CACYBZ010000113.1 GCA_902772795.1 uncultured Ruminococcus sp.
AAAATCTTTGTGGAGCTGAAGCAAGGGTTATTTTCGCTGAGAGTACTTCGTCAGCCAACAGATACCCTGCTGACAAAGAAAAAGGAATGCCGATTGGTGGAGTATCACACAAATTCTCAGCAAATCATGCATGGGACGTTTATAGTATTCAATCTCCTACACAGCCTCCTACACAGAAACCTACTTCTGCACCGACATCTGCTAACACCATTAAGATTACGCTTGGTGATGTTACCAAAGATGGTAAGGTTACACTGGCAGATGTTTTGATGGTACAGAAAGCACTGGCAGGCAGTGTGACACTGAATGCAGAAAAGAAAATCCGTGCTGATGTCAACGGCGACAAGAAAGTTACTCTGACAGACGTTACCCTTATTCTGAGAAATCAGGTAGGTTACAGTGACAAATACGGTATTGGTACACAGATGTATGTGGACGGTTCAACAAAAGTAACTATTGGTTAAATAATTATTGTTTTTCCTCGGCAACCTTGTCTTTTACAGGCAAGGTTGCTTTTTTGGGTTTAAGGCGGGGGAATATTCTGTTCAGAAGTTTTGCCGGACTTTTGAAAAATTTCTAAGTTTAAGGGCTTCGCCCTTAAAAATCCCATCAGGGGCTTTGCCCCTGAACCCCACCACTTTTGAAAAAGTGGACAAAACTTTTGATTGTCACAGCCATACAATGAGAAAATCATTCCGACCGTACAGGGAGAAAAGTTCAGCGAAACACGTCGGGAAAATTTACTTTTGCAGATTTTTGTGGGACTATCTGAAAACAAATGTGGGAATGACAGCACAGGCAATGATAAGCAATTCGCAGTTCTGAAGAAAATAACCCGCCAGATCTCCCGTCACACCGCCGAAATTTCTGACAGCGAATCGTTTATAGTACAGCATATAGCAAAGACTTCCCACAACAACAGAAAGTCCGCTGAAGATATCAATAAAAATCATAATAACAGAAATCACAATGATATACAGTATTTCTGTTATCATGATAATTTTTTTATTTTCGGAATTTTTGAAATGGTCAACGGAACTGTTCGGCAGTGCAGGGGGGAATATCGTAACACATAAACCGCTCTCCGCTCTGGAAAGAACAAATCCCAATGCACAGACCGCAAGCGTCGGAAAGGCGTGTATCTGACAAACAAGTCCGAACTGTATCAGAAAATACAGACAGAGATGAATCACGGCAAATGCTCCCACCCGTGAATCTTTCATGACAGCCAGTTTTTTTTCCTTACCGCCCATACAAGCCAGGGCATCGTGTACATCACAGAAACCGTCCAGATGAATACCGCCCGTCACCCATACGGGAATACCGACACTTATCACGGAAAACAGAACAGGGGTTATCTGTAATTGCCGACATACCTCAGACCACAGCAAAAACAATCCGCCGATAACTGTTCCTATCAGCGGAAAAAAACATAAGACATATTTTCGGTTGTCTTCTTTCCATTCTACCTGGGGCATGGGTATTCGGGAATACATCAGAAATGCCGAAAACAGAGAATTTATCACATTCATAACGACAGTGTTCCTTTCAGAAAAACGGGAATACCATAGACTACCTCAATGACGACATCGGATATTCGGGCAATGTTCTGATTGATAATCCCCATATTGCGTATATACTGCATAGTTTCAGGAGGATAGGAAATACCGTCCTCACCGACCTGACTTGTCACCATGACAAAGATTTCCGTCTGACGGCTGATAGAGGCAATTCCTGACAGAATTTTTTCGGCAGGGTTGTCAATACCGCCGGTAAACATCTCATTCGCACAGAGATTGCCGATACATTCCAGCAAGACTGCACTGTTTTTGGGAATATGGATTGTTCCGATATCCGTATATTGTTCTATGGTGGTAAACCGTTTGTCAGCCCTCAGTTCCCGATGACGTTGGATAGTGGCGGAAGCCTCAGCGGAATAAGGTTCCATTGTCGCAATGTAGAAACGTGGCAGGTCGTATTGTGAAATGATTTCTTCGGCAATGCGTGACTTGCCGTTTTTACTTCCGCCTGTTATCAGTACTGTCATAGTCAACATACCTTTCCATATTCAGACTTTCAAAGCTGTGCGACGAATGGTATACTGATATTGCCCCGTCCAGCAACGGCAACAACAGCACACCGCCTGTACCTTCGCCCAGACAGAGTTCTGCAGTAATCAGCGGTTGTAAGTCAAGATATTCCAGAATTTTTCTTCCTGCTGTTTCTCGGGAAACGTGCGAACACAACAGATAGTCTTTCACATTTTTGTGAAACATCACCGCCATTACCGCCGACACTGCCGAAATAAAACCGTCGATAACCACAGGAATATGATATATCGCACCGCCCAGAAACAGCCCTGTCATACCTGCGATATCATATCCGCCCAGTTTTGACAGAATATCTGAAGGATTGTTTCTGTCGGGGTGATTGACGGCAACAGCCTTTTCAATCACGCTGATTTTCCGTTGCAGACGTTCATCATCAAGCCCTGCACCTCTGCCCGTTACTTCTTTTGGGGGTAAATCCAGAATGACAGACGCTATGGCTGATGAAGTGGTGGTATTGCCTATGCCCATTTCTCCTGTAACGATAATCTGATACCCCTGTTCTTTAAGATTTTTCACCATGTCTATGCCCGTTACGATTGCCTTTTCCATCTGTGCAACAGACATTGCCCGTCCTTTGGCAATATTCTGTGTACCGTCAGCGATTCTTCGGCTGAGGAGATTTTCCGCAGAAATATGTTCCTTCATGCCGATATCTACCCCGACAACATCACACCGAAAATTTTCGGCAATATGATTGATGTTGGAATTTCCACTGCTTACCGCAAGGGCAACCGCAGTAGTTACATGGTAGTCACTTTGTGTGATGTTTTCTTCAATAACGCCGTTGTCGGCACACATGACGACCGCTGTACGTTTGTCCAGTGTAAAATTTTCGTTGCCGAAAATTCCGGCTATCTTATTCACCGACTTTTCCAGCAGACCCAGACTGTGCAAAGGTTTGGCTACATTACGCCATTTTTCTTCGGCTCGTTTTACCGCAAGACCGTCATACGGTCGGATTTGTCTGATTCTTTCCATTGTGATACTCCTCGCACCGTTTGAGAAAATTTCTGACAGATTTTTGGTTTCCATAAAAATACAGATGGGGATAGCCTGCATACAGATTTTCGTCAGCATGAACACAGTCATAAACTTTTCCGTTACTGACTTTTACCGCCTGAAAATCATTGCCGTTGTCGGTACTGTTCCAGTAGTGAAATTCATGAATTTTCAGACATTCCCCTTTCTGACACAGCAAACTGTCTTTTCGGGCATACAGTTGAGCGTAGCCGAACCGTTGTAATTTTTCCGTTCTGAAACATTTTCCCCTGATAATACCCACCATAGGAAAATATTCGCCCTTGTCTGATTGTAAGAAGTCGTGCAGATACATAAATCCGCCACATTCGGCAATGGTCGGTATTTTGTCTGTACAGATTTTTGTTCGGATACTTTCCCTCATGCTGATATTTTCGGAAAGTGTTCGGGCATATAGTTCGGGATATCCTCCTGTAAGAATAAGACCGTCAATATTTTCAGGTAGCTTTTCATCATGTAACGGCGAAAAATTCACGACCTCACACCCTGATTTTTCCAGAAAGTCCACGTTGTCCCCATACAGAAAACAGAAAGCTTCGTCATTGCTTACCGCAATACGTTTTTTGTTTTTTGCAACGTCACCGCCGAATATTTCCCCAAACGAAAAACAACAATCCGTATGTTCAGCTTTTTCCGCATATTGCAGAATCTTGTCAATCTGTAGATATTTTTCGGCAAGACGGGAAAGCGTATCTGTTTTTTCTTTCAGACGTTCAATGTCCAGATCCGTGGAAAGTCCCAGATGACGGCTTTCCAACATTGCCGTTTTTTCATACGGCAAAAAGCCGAAATATACCGTATTCATTTCTTCGCAGAGTGCCTTTGCCTGACTGCTCAGACTTTCGGGCAGTCGGTTAAAGATAAATCCCACAATATTGTTATACCGCCGAAAGTTCAGAAATCCTTTCATAACTGCTCCTATGGACATACTCATACCTTTGCAGTCCACCACAATAATGACAGGGGTTTTTGTTTGTACGGCAATACTGAAACTTGAAAATTGTTCTTTTATGCCGTCATAAAATCCCATTACCCCCTCAATAATGCCGATATCGCACCCTGAATTTTCAATAATAAAATTGACTGTTTGCTTGTCGCAGAAAAAATTGTCCAGATTATGGCTTTTCACACCGATAATTCTACGGTGAAAAAGAGGGTCTATGTAATCACAACCGCACTTGAATGACCCTGTATGCAGATTTCTGTTCACAAACGATTGTAATAACCCACAAGTCACTGTTGTTTTTCCGCAGCCACTGTGCGTTCCTGCTATCATAATTCTTTTCATTTTGTCACGCTTCTTTGTACTGATGATTTTAAGGGCTTCGCCCTTAAAAATCCCACCAACTTTTTGAAAAAAGTCGGACAAAAACTTTTGTGGCTCACTTCGTTCGGAGTTTTCTCTCTACGTTG
>CACYBZ010000114.1 GCA_902772795.1 uncultured Ruminococcus sp.
AAATACTTCGTCACTTTCCTCAAGCAAAACCGTACAGATACAGCGTTGGCTGTCATGTACCACTGCATCTGTTACACTATAATTCGTGATAAGCTTACTTTCGGCATCGCACTTTACATGGTCTTTGTATCCGAAATGTGTTTCATTACTCTTTTTTGTCCATCTTGCATTGGTATCTTTCTGAGACAGTTTTGCTGCGTTTTCAGGCTTTTTACACTCCTCGAGAATACTTCCGCTCTTTATGGTTTTGTTATCGTTCCGACTGTTACGCTGCCTTGGTGCATCTACAAAAGTTGCATCAATAATCGTTCCTTTATGCGTAATCAGTCCCTCTGATTCCAGCATGGAATCGAACATACAGAATAGTTTAGTTCTTCCATTACTTCTGCTTCTGAAAGAGTATTTTCAAAATTCCAAAGAGTATGGGAATCAAGAACTTTGTTTCCTAATCCAAGACCTAAAAAACGCATGAAACTCAGGCGGTCATTGATCTGATATTCGGCCTGGTTAAAAGACAGATTATATATTTTACGGAGAACTGATGCCTTGAATTTGATGATAACATCGATGGGGGGCGTCTTCCCTTTGTGTAGTCCTCCTTCTGACACACTGCGGTGAGCTTGCCTCGAAACATTTCCCAATCAATTGCTCCATTCAATTTTTTTAGTGGCTCTCCAATTCTGTTAATCTTTCATATCTGTTCTCCATATCTAAGAACCTTGACTCTATATTTCTCATATCTCTATTTTACTGCTTTTCACGTCTTTTGTGCAGAGGTTTTTAGAGATGCCCTTAATATTTTGGTTGTTATGTTTTTCAATTACAAAATATAGCAAAATTTTAAACTTGAAATTTAAAGTAGTCAATACAGACGATTTTTTTGTTATGCTTTAGGCGACTTCAGCCGCTATTTAACCTACCGCCTTTAGGCGGTAGTGGTTCAGTTTACGGATAAGTTCTTAAATTAGTGCATCTGGGGCAAATCCCCTGCCTGAAAGTCAGCGGTGTGCAGAATTTCGTTGGCTTGTTGAATCTGTGCTTCTGTGGGAACAGGAATATCTCCTAAGGTGTAGTGCAGACCTAAGTTCTGCCACTTCGGTACGCCGAATGAATGATAGGGTAACACTTCTACCCGTCTGACAGTTTTTAATGTCCTGATGAATGCATACATTTGTTGTAAACCGTCAACGTCGTCTGTCAGACCGGGAACTAAAACATGACGTATCCACATATCTTTGTGATGGTCTGAAAGCCATGTTGCCATTTTTAAAATATTCTGATTACCGTGTCCTGTCAGGATACGGTGTTTTTCATTATCCATTTCCTTCAGGTCAAGCAGAATCAGGTCAGTAACGTCCATCAGTTCTTTAAACTCTTTTATCCAGTAAGGATTATCTGAAAAAGGATGTCCTGCGGTGTCAATCGCTGTATTGACATTATCCCGTTTTGCATAGCTGAACAACTCTTTGACAAATCCCATCTGTAAAAGTGGTTCGCCTCCGCTTACGGTAATGCCGCCCTCTTTGCCCCAATAGCGTTTGTAACGTAAAATTTTTCTGTACAAATCTTCGGCTTTCCACTTTTCCCCTTTACCGCCTGCCCACGAATCGGGGTTGTGGCAAAACTGACATCGCAATGTACAGCCTTGCATGAAAACAATGAATCTTACTCCCGGACCGTCTACCAGTCCGAAACTTTCCAGCTTATGAATATAGCCGATTTGCTGAAGAATCTTTGTGTTCATTACAGTGTGTGGTGGCAGGCACGGGAAATAACGTCCAGTTGCTGTTCTCTGGTAAGGTCAATAAACTTGACAGCATAGCCTGATACTCTGATAGTGAAGTTGGCATATTCTTCTTTTTCAGGGTGTTCCATAGCGTCTTTCAACCGCTCTACACCGAATACGTTGACATTCAGATGATGTCCGCCCTGGTCAAAATAGCCGTCCAGAACACGAACCAGATTGTCAATTCTTTCCGTATCAGAATGTCCCAATGCGTCAGGGTTGATAGTCTGGGTGTTGGAAATACCGTCCAAAGCCCAATGATACGGCAATTTCGCTACGGAATTCAGTGAGGCAAGTAAACCGTTTTTCTCTGCACCGTAACTGGGATTTGCTCCGGGCGAAAGTGGTTCGCCTGCTTTTCTGCCGTCAGGCATTTCACCTGTGGCTTTACCATAAACCACGTTGGAAGTAATTGTCAGAATAGAAGTTGTCGGCTCGGAATTGCGATAGGTATGGTGCTTTTTAATCTTGTCAAGAAAAGTATGCAACAGCCATAAAGCAATTTCATCTGCTCTGTCATCGTCATTACCGTAACGGGGAAATTCCCCTTCTGTTTCATAACCGACAACAAGACCTGTTTCATCTCTTTTGGTTCTGACTTTCGCATATTTAATAGCACTCAGAGAGTCAACCACATGAGAAAATCCTGCGATTCCTGTAGCAAATGTTCTGCGGACATCAGTGTCAATCAGTGCCATTTCCGCAGATTCATAATAATATTTGTCGTGCATATATTGGATTAAGTTAAGAGCATTGACATAGACCCCTGCCAGCCAGTCCATCATATCATTATAACGGGAAATTACTTCGTCATAGTCAAGATATTCTGAAGTAATGGGACGATAAGCCGGCCCGCACTGTTCACGGGTTTTGATATCTACACCGCCGTTGATAGCGTACAACAGACATTTGGCAAGATTCGCTCTGGCTCCGAAAAACTGCATTTCCTTTCCCGTCTGTGTGGCTGATACACAACAACAGATAGAATAATCATCACCCCATACGGGTTTCATCACGTCATCATTTTCATACTGCACTGAACTTGTTATAACAGAAATCTTTGACGCATATTTTTTGAAATTTTCGGGCAGTGCCGAAGAATACAATACCGTAAGATTAGGCTCAGGAGAAGGCCCCATATTTTCCAGTGTATGCAGAAAACGGAAATCATTTTTTGTTACCATGGAACGTCCGTCAACACCGATACCTGCCACTTCCAATGTCGCCCATACAGGGTCACCTGAAAACAGCTGATTGTAGGACGGTATACGGGCAAATTTTACCATGCGGAATTTCATAACAAGATGGTCAATCAGTTCCTGAGCTTCTGTTTCTGTGATAGTGCCGTTGTGTAAATCTCTTTCAATATAGATATCCAAAAAGGTAGAAATACGTCCGACACTCATTGCTGCACCGTTCTGTGTTTTGACAGCGGAAAGATAGCCGAAATACAACCATTGTACTGCTTCTTTCGCATTGGCAGCAGGCTGGGAAATATCAAAGCCATAGGATTCTGCCATTTCTTTCATCTGATGTAATGCCCTGATTTGTTTGGCAAGTTCCTCACGCTGACGAATAATATCATCTGTCATAGTTCCGTCACCGCAGTTGGCGAAATCTTTTTGCTTTTCACCAATCAGAAAATCAATGCCGTACAAGGCTACACGACGATAGTCCCCGATAATTCTTCCTCTTGCATAGGTATCGGGAAGTCCTGTAATAATTTTGTTGTGACGTACTTTTTTCATCTCAGGGGTATAGGCATCGAAAACCCCCTGATTATGTGTTGTTGTATATTCTGTAAAAATTTTCTTCAGTTCGGGATTGGGGGTATAACCGTATGTTTCACACGCCTGACAAGCCATTTTTATTCCGCCGAACGGCATGAATGCACGTTTCAGAGGTTTGTCAGTCTGTAATCCCACAACTTTTTCTAAATCTTTGAGTTCTTCGCTGATATATCCCGCCTTGTGCGAGGTAATGGACGATACAATATCGGTATCCATATCCAGCACACCGCCGTTAAGACGTTCCTGTTTCTGTAATTGTTGCAAAACCTGCCAGAGTTTCCGGGTTGCTTCGGTTGCCTGTGTCAGAAAACTTTCATCACCGTCATATGGTCTGTAATTTTTCTGGATAAAATCACGGACATTTATTTCCCTTTTCCATATTGTACCATCAAAGTCGTTCCACTGTTTAAAATCTGTCATAAGAATTCTCCTCTCAATACATCAGAGTTTCACATACAGCAACCACGCTGGCAAAATCAGCATATCGAAACATATTTCCATTATAACACACCACGATGGGGAGTTCAAGTTATTTGTAAATTTTCTGTTAAAAAGAAAACCACTTTTTTATCTATATTACAGTAATACTTTTTCTGTTTATTGGCATTAATTAATAAAAAAACAAGAATAATTATTATTTTTAAAAATAATTTTTCTTTAAAAATACTGTTCCCTTATCTGCGACAGACATTCTTATGAGTGCTTTTACAGAAAGTATTTTTATGTGTCAATTCTGATAAATTTCTGTAAGAATTTTGTGTCGTATAACAAAACTGATGTTTTGGCAAAAATCTTGTCATGAACTCTTGACAAGAGAGATGGTGTGTAGTATGATTATTTCAACATATGAGCATATGTTCATATGTTGAAATAAAGGAGAGGATTTTTATGACCGACAAAATATTTATACTGGATAATCTTGATTGTCCGCATTGTGCGTCAAAGATAGAACAGAAAATCAATACACTTCCTGAAATAGAAAATGCTGTCTTTACGTTTACCACAAAAAAATTGACAGTAAAAAGTCAGCATTCTTCTGATGTACTTATTGGTTTGTTACAGCAGACCTGCGACAGTATAGAGGACGGGGTAAATGTCAGACTGGCTGAAAAGGAACATACCCATCACCATGAAGATACAGATACCAAAAAAGAATATATCACGCTTATCGGTGGATTTGTCATTTTTGCTGTTGCTTTTGCGCTGGAACATATTTTTTCTGACAGTATCAAAACAATATATATTGCCGTGTACGTTATTGCCTATCTGATATTGGGTGGTGAAATTCTGATAAAGTCCTGTAAAAATATCGCTAAGGGACAGCTTTTGGATGAAAACTTTTTGATGAGCATTGCAACATTGGGTGCATTTGCTATACAGGAATTTTCCGAAGCAGTAGGTGTTATGCTGTTTTTCCGTATAGGCGAACTGTTTCAGGATATTGCCGTTGCCAGAAGCCGAAGTCAGATTATGCGTGCTGTTGACTTGCGTCCTGAAACAGTCAGTCTTGTAAAAGAAAATGACGATATCGTCAACATTTCCGCTGAAGAGGTCAACGTCGGTGATATTTTGCTGGTGAGGGTCGGGGACAGAATACCGCTTGACGCTGTGGTTATTGAGGGCACAAGTCAGATAGATACTTCTGCGGTGACAGGAGAGAGTATGCCAATCATTGTCAGTAAAGGAAGCAGTATACTTTCAGGTTGTATCAATAAAAGCAATGTCATTAAAATCAGAGTAGAAAAAGTTCTGGAAGAATCTATGGTAACCAAAATTCTGCATTCTGTGGAAAATGCCGTAGCAGGTAAGCCCAGAATTGACAATTTTATTACCCGTTTTTCGAGAATATATACACCGATTGTCGTACTTATTGCCATATGTACTGCGACATTGATACCGCTTTTCACAGACGGTGATTTTACCAGATGGATATACACGGCATTGAGTTTTCTGGTTATGAGTTGTCCGTGTGCGTTGGTGCTGAGTGTACCGCTGGCGTTTTTCTGTGGAATAGGGGCAAGTTCACAATTCGGCATTCTGTTCAAGAACGGCATTGCTATGGAAGTACTGGCGAAGATAAAATGTGTTGTGACTGACAAAACAGGAACGGTAACAAAAGGTGTTTTTGAAGTTCAGCATATCACAGCGGAAAATGGGATATGCGAAAATGAATTATTGCAGTTCTGTGCTTCCTGCGAACAGTTTTCCACACACCCTGTTGCCTATGGAATTACCGAGTATGCACAGAAAAACGGTATAGACTTACTGAAAGCGGACAATGTAGAAGAAATCAGCGGTATGGGTATCAAAGCCGACATCAACGGGCAGACTGTTCTTTGCGGAAATCAGAAACTGGCAAAAAAATTTCATATTGCCGTTTCTGAAAAACATACAACTGTTTCGGGAACGAAAGTGTTTGTTGCCGTCAACGGAAAATATGCAGGTTGCCTTGTACTGTCCGATACCGTCAAGGAAAATGCGGAAACATCATTCGGAATGTTGAAAAGGCAGAATATTTTTACAGCATTACTGACAGGTGATGAAGAAAAAAATGCCGAAGTGGTTGCTGAAAGGATAGGAGCAGATAAATATTATGCCAGACTTTTACCGCAGGAAAAGCTGGAAAAATTACAGGAAATACGACAACAATACGGCAGTGTCATGTTTGTAGGGGACGGGATTAATGACGCTCCTGTTCTGGCAGGGGCTGACGTTGGCGGAGCTATGGGAAGCGGGTCAGATTCAGCGATAGAAGTAGCAGATGTTGTCTTTATGAATTCCGATATGCTTTCCGTGGTGAAGTCACTGGAGATTGCCAAAAAAACCACCTCCGTTGCTATGCAGAATGTTGTCTTTGCCATTACCGTAAAAGTGATAGTCATGATTTTGGGGATTACAGGAATTTATGCCAATATGTGGCTGGCAGTTTTTGCCGATACAGGTGTTGCGGTATTGTGTATTCTGAATTCGGTCAGAATTCTGTTACAGTACAGGAAAGCAAAATCTATATAAAATTTTTCCACCTGTGCGGTTGAAAGTCAAATCGCTATTGTCAAAATTTGCTTACGCAAATTTTGTTTGGAATTTTTGGGAGTTTAAGG
>CACYBZ010000115.1 GCA_902772795.1 uncultured Ruminococcus sp.
AAGTTTCGGTCAAGCCTTTTCAAAGGCTTGTGGGGTTCAGGGGCAAAGCCCCTGATGGGATTTTTAAGGGCAAAGCCCTTAAACTCCTGATTTACATTTTCGGAGGTTTTGGTGTCTGAATTTTTCCTTTTGCCTTGCTCTCAATAGTATAATTTCTTTTTCGTCCACAACGACTGCAATAACCGTCGGCACTGAACGAACCTCCGCACCACTGACATTTCAAAGCAGTTACCCAGTCAGTCTGCTTTCTGCCGAAAGGTGTTCCTGCAAAAGCACCGTTGCCGATACTTCTTACACTTGTGGGAATAAAGACATCTTCCAGTTTTGAACAGCTGGCAAATACACCGCTTCTTATCATGGAAACACCGTTGGAAATCTGTACATTTTGCAGATTACTGCAACCGCAGAAAGCATATTGTCCGATATCCGTTACACTGTTTGCCATATGAATATCCGTAATGGAACTGCAACTTCTGAATGCACCGTCACCGATAAAATTGACACTGTTGGGAATTTCCAGGAACATCAGTCCGCTACAACCACTGAATGCACCATCACTGATAGTGGTAATTCCCAAAGGAATCTGAATGTTGATAAGATTGGAGCAACCACTGAATGTTCTTTCGCCGATTTTCGTAATTCCTACAGGAATCTGTACCGTATTCAGACTGCTACAACCATAAAACGCATAGTCGCCGATACTGGTAACGGTGTCGGGAATATGAATACTTTTCAGGCTACTGCAACCTCTGAACGCACTCTCACCAATTCGGGTAACGCTGGAGGGTAACTGTACAGAAATCAACGAAGAACAGCCTCGGAATGCCCCTTCACCGATTTTGGTAACACTTCTCGGAATCGTGATGGATACAAGACTTTCACATTCGCTGAATGTTTCGTCATCAATTTTTTTCAGACTGTTGGGTAAAGCAATTTCTTTAAGATACTTATTGCCTCGGAATGCTTCCCGTTCAATAACTTTTACACCACTGGGAATAACCACAGTATCCGCCTTACCTGTATACTTGGTAAGAACGCCGTGTTTGATATCAATATATTTCCATACCTGAAGATATTTATAAAGATTCTGTACGTCTTTGTTGTTTTCGCCATTGCTGACTTCAAGAATTTTCTTTACTGCATTTTCTGCAGCTACAAAGTCAAAGTTGCTCAAGTACATCGAAAGCATATTTTTCCAACGTTCAATATCTTCCTTTTCCTTGGCGGTTTCAATTCCTGAAACGCTCAGCATTTCTCGCATTCTCTCTACGGTGTATTTTGTACCGCAGTTTTCACAAATGCCGAATTTTCCTCCTGATTGTATGACAACTTTTCCGCCACAAATGTCGCATGACAATTTACTTTCTCCCATTTTTCAAATTCCTCCTGTCTGTTTCCGACCAATATAAGCCTAATTAAGTTCATTATACAACCAATTAATATTACTGTCAAATCAATGTAAAAAAATCAGCAACTTAGCTAATATTTTTATTTTTTATTGACAAATACGACGAGTGGTATGCTTCCTTTTTTGATTAGCTTTGTTTTGTCTGATGAGAGAGGTTATAGCAATCTCTGAAAGAGTTCAAGGTTTGTCTTCTGCTATAAAAAATATTGTCTGACAGTGTGAAATTTCCGTGGCAAATCTCGGAAATGATGTAAGAAAATAAAAATAAGTACTTTTCATTTGTTTTTAAAGATGATATAATTTTTGATGTTGGTATGACATTATTTTATGGAAAGGAGAGATTTTGCATATGGCTCAGGTTATTTCGGTAGCTAACCAGAAAGGCGGTGTCGGAAAAACAACTACTGCTGTTAATCTTTCGGCAAGCTTGGGAGCTATAGGAAAAAAAACATTGCTTGTTGATATCGACCCTCAGGGAAATTCCACCAGTGGTGTGGGTATCGACAAAAGTCAGCTGAAATACACGACTTATGACCTTCTGGTTGACGAAGTCAGTGTAGAACAAATCATACGCAAAACTAAATTTGAAAATCTGGATATTTTGCCGTCCAGTATTAATCTGGCAGGTGCAGAACTGGAAATTGTGGATAAACCGCAAAGAGAATCACTGCTGAAAAAGGGCATTACGCCTGTAAGAGGAAGTTATGATTATATTATCATTGATTGTCCTCCGTCTTTGGGCATTGTTACAGCGAATGCGTTGTGTTTCAGTGATACCGTTCTGGTGCCTATCCAGTGTGAATATTATGCGTTGGAAGGACTGTCACAGCTTATCAACACTATACGACTTGTCAAAAGAAAATACAACAACAGACTGGAACTGGAAGGCGTTCTGCTTACTATGTATGACGGACGTTTGAATCTGACACAACAGGTTGTGGCTGAAGTGAAAAAATATTTTCCTAAAAAAGTCTTTGGAACAGTTATCCCCAGAAGTGTAAGACTGTCGGAAGCACCCAGTTTCGGTATGCCTGTGATATACTATGATAAGTCAGGGAAAGGCAGTATCGCTTATATGAATCTGGCAAAAGAAATTACCAGTAATCATCTTTAATACAGCCATCATTCTTTTTACGGAAAGGAGGAAAATACCATGGCATCGAAATTCAAGAAAGGCGGTCTGGGAAAAGGACTGGGAGCGATTTTCATTGAAAATGAAAATGAAAGTGATAATAGCCCTGTTACCTTGCGAATTTCGGAAATTGAACCGAACAAGTCACAACCACGGCATGATTTTGATGAAAATGCTCTTGCGGAACTGGCACAATCCATATCTCAACACGGTGTATTACAACCAATTCTGGTGCGACCTATTGCCGATGGTGGTTATCAGATAGTCGCAGGAGAAAGACGCTGGCGGGCAAGCCGAATGGCAGGACTGAGTGAAGTTCCCGTTGTTATTCGTGAACTGACCGATTTGGAAACAACGGAAATTGCTCTGATTGAAAATCTCCAGCGAGAAGATCTTACACCTATTGAAGAAGCATCGGGTTTTAAAAAACTGATGGAAGAATATGAAATGTCGCAGGAAGATATTTCTAAAGTTGTCGGTAAGTCAAGACCTGCCATTGCCAATGCTTTACGTCTGCTTACACTACCGCAGGAAATTATTGACCTTATCAACAACGGAAAATTGAGTGCAGGACATGGCAGAACGCTTCTGGGGCTGAAAGATTCTGCGGAGATGTGCAAATATGCGAAATTTTGTGTGGAAAATGATATTTCCGTAAGACATCTGGAAAATATCGTCAAGAAAATCAACACTACCACAGATAATCATGTTTCACGTGAAACATCGAAGAAAAACATCAGACGTTTTTCTTATTATGACGAGGTGGAACTTTCCCTTAAGGAACATCTGGGAAGAAAAGTAACTGTCAACGGTGACAGCAAAGAAAAAGGAATTCTGGAAATTGAATTCTACAGCAAAGAAGATTTATTTGAACTGGCACGGTTGTTGGGAAAAAATATGATGTGAAAAGGAGCTGTTATTCATTATGTTGGATATCAGATTGATAAGAGAAAATCCCGATATGGTAAAGGAAAATATCAAGAAAAAATTTCAGGACAGTAAACTTGTTCTGGTTGATGAAGTTATCGAACTGGATAAACAAAGCAGAGCTGTTCAGCAACAGGCAGATAATATGCGTGCTGACAGAAACAAGTTTTCCAAACAAATCGGTAAACTGATGGCACAGGGAAACAAGGACGAAGCAGAGGAACTCAAAAAGAAGGTCACTGAACAGGCAGAAATGTTGCAGAAATTGCAGGAAGACGAAAACAGATTACAGGAAGAAATCACGAAACGAATGATGGTTATTCCGAATATCATTGACCCGTCTGTTCCCATCGGCAAGGACGACAGCGAAAATGTCGAAATTGAAAAATTCGGTGAACCTGTTGTTCCTGATTTTGCTATTCCGTATCATACTGAAATTATGGAAAAGTTCAACGGTATCGACCTTGACAGTGCCAGAAGTGTGGCAGGTAACGGTTTTTATTATCTCATGGGAGATATTGCCCGATTACATTCGGCGGTTATTTCTTATGCCCGTGATTTTATGATTGACAGAGGGTTTACCTATTGTGTACCGCCTTTTATGATAAGAAGTAACGTAGTAACAGGTGTCATGAGTTTTGCAGAAATGGACGCTATGATGTACAAAATTGAGGGTGAAGACCTTTATCTTATTGGTACCAGTGAACATTCCATGATAGGTAAGTTTATTGACACGATTAATAAGGAAGAAAATCTGCCGTATACCTACACCAGTTATTCGCCCTGTTTCCGCAAAGAAAAAGGAGCTCACGGCATAGAAGAACGTGGTGTCTATCGTATTCACCAGTTTGAAAAACAGGAAATGATAGTTGTCTGTAAACCCGAAGACAGCAAAGTATGGTTTGACAAACTCTGGAAAAATACTGTTGACTTATTCCGTTCGCTGGATATTCCTGTAAGAACGCTGGAATGTTGTTCGGGAGATTTGGCAGATCTAAAAGTCAAATCCATAGATGTTGAAGCATGGTCACCAAGACAGAAAAAGTATTTTGAAGTAGGCAGTTGTTCAAATCTGGGCGATGCTCAGGCAAGACGTCTGAAAATCAGGGTGAAAGGTAAAGACGGAAAATATTTTGCTCATACCCTTAATAACACTGTTGTTGCTCCGCCGAGAATGTTAATTGCTTTTCTGGAGAATAATCTTAATGCAGATGGTTCTGTCAATATTCCCGTTGCTTTGCGTCCTTATATGGGAGGAAAAGAAATTATCAGATAAAGGAAAGATGTTTGTGACAAAGATAAAAAAAA
>CACYBZ010000116.1 GCA_902772795.1 uncultured Ruminococcus sp.
AGTGAGCCTCAAAAGTTTTTGTCCAACTTTTTTCAAAAAGTTGGTGGGGTCAAGGGGCAACGCCCCTTGGCAGGATTTTCAAGGGGGCAACCCTTGAACAGTCCGAACGCAGTGAGCCTCAAAAGTTTTTGTCCGACTTTTTTCAAAAAGTCGGTGGGGTCAAGGGGCAACGCCCCTTGGCAGGATTTTCAAGGGGGCAACCCTTGAAAACTTTACAGAATACTGACAACATTCTGTATTTCTTCCTTGGTATTTTCCTTGTCGAAATAGTCTATGTCATACAGCATGAAATCATCAATCCCGTTCTGTCGGCAATACTCTACTTCCTGTTGTAAAATATCCTGACTGTTTTTCCAACTGCCTTCGTCATAGTCGCTGTTCGCTTTGTACAATGCCAGTCCGATACACAAATCAACTTTCTTGTCTTTGGTGAGTTCCTGCCATTGCTCTACCATGGTATCAAATGGCAATACTGAATGTTCAAAGTTCACATACATCTGCGGACAGATGTAATCCACATAACCATAGGTACTGCACCATTTGTCAACATCTGCTCCGATATCATGACAATTACTGATATTTCCCTGCGGTGAAATACCAAAAACAACTTTTTTGTCAGTCTGTTTGATACTGCTGTATACCGCACTAATCAACATATTGACATTTGCCTTTCTCCACTCCGACTGCGACAATACAATACCGTCACTGTCGCAACGGGAAACATATTCCCTGTAATTCACTCGGTCAAGGGACAAATCTGAATCAGGATAAAAATAGTCGTCAAACTGTATACCGTCAACATCATAATTTCTTACGACTTCTTTCACACCGTCAAGAATGAGTTTTCTTCCCTCGGCACTGGACGGATTGATATACATTCCACCGTCATAATATAAAACATCGTTTTCAGAGAGAATATTCATGATTCCGTTGTCAGAAAGTTCTTCGGGAGTGGTACTGGTACAAATACGATAGGGATTTATCCAGGCATGAAATTTCATACCGTTTTCGTGTGTCCTGGTAATCATATATTCCAGAGGGTCATAACTGACTTCTTCTCCCTGCGTTCCCGTGAGTATGTGCGACATCGGAAAATATTCGGACGGATACAGCGAATCCGAAAACGGTCGTATATGCACAATCAGCGTATTCATCTTATGGTCTTTTGCGGTGGCGACAAGTCTGTCAAAATTGCTCTTGAAAGACGCTTCGGTATGTTCGGCTGTTTCCAGCGAAAAATACGGTATCCATACACCACGCATATTCTGAATATCGGCTTTTTTACTGCTCTTTTCGACTTTCCCCACACGACTTCCCCCTTTGTCGGGAACGTCCGTTGTCAAAATTTTGTGTGCTGTCAGGTGATGAATACTGATAACGGCTGTCACCACGAACAAAATCCCCACTGCGATAAACCATATTCTGTTACTGCGTATTCTGACTACCATGATTCTTTACCTTCCTTTTTCTTTTTACTGAATTATATTCCCGAAAAAGGCGTTCTATTCAATACAAGGAGTGATATTTTTGAATTTTAAATTTTTAATTCCCGTAATTTATCTGGTCGTAGTGAACATTATTGCCGTAGGCGTTACGGTATCCGACAAGAAAAAAGCTCAGCACCACCAGTGGCGGGTCAAAGAAGCGACTCTGTTACTGATTGCTCTGCTTGGCGGTTCTGTGGGAATGTTTATTACCATGAAGATTATCCGTCACAAAACACAGAAAGCAAAATTCATGATAGGTATTCCTGTAATTTTCATTTTGCAGGTTGTGCTGTTGTATCTGGCGATACATTTCGGTAATCTGCTGTGAGTACCGTTCTGACATTCACCGTTCCCGAAGAATTTGACAGCAAACCTGCCAAATTCTTTTTAAGGAATTACTGTCACCTTTCCGCAGGACTGCTGACAACACTGAAAAAAACAGACATGGGAATATTATGCAACGGTATACTGTTACGGACAATCGACAAAGTGTATACCAACGATACCGTCAGACTGACACTTCCCGATGATGAAAACCATATTCTGCCCGTACAGATGCCATTGAATATCCGCTATGAGGACAGCTATATCATGGTAATTGATAAACCGCCTCATATGCCTGTTCATCCCACTCACGCCCACATCACCGATACACTGGCAAACGGTGTGGCTTACTATCTGCAAAGTAAACATGAACAGTCGTCCTTTCGTGCCCTCAACCGTCTTGACCGTGACACAACAGGACTTGTCCTCATTGCCAAAGACCGTTATTGTGCGTATAATCTTGCCACACATTTTCAGAAACGCTACATTGCCGTATGTCAGGGAATTCTGACAAGTTCGGGAACAGTCAATGCGGATATTTCCCTGCTGGAGGGACATACTATTCAGCGTACCGCAGGAACGGGAAACGGCATAACGGCTGTCACCCATTACAATCCGCTGTATTGCCAGAATGAACATACTCTCGTGGAATTTCGTCTGGAAACAGGTCGTACTCATCAAATCAGAGTGCATATGGCTTATCTGGGTTATCCGTTGGCGGGTGATGATATGTATGGCGGTTCACTCGCACGGATTCAAAGACAGGCTCTGCACTGTCAACAGATTTCCTTTGTTCACCCTGTTACCCATCAGATGACAGAAATATCTTCCCCATTGCCTGAAGATATGTGTTCTGTGCTGGGCTGTCGTGCTGACATTTCGGACATAAAAAAAATGCCGTAATATATACGGCATTTTTTTATAGTTCAAACAAGTCATACGGAAAAGCGTTTTTCAGATTTTCTTTCATCTGCGTCAGGTCGGGAACAGGCAAGAATTTCTTTTCCCTGACTTCTTCCAACGACCTGATAACGGGAAATTCGGCTCTTTTGGTCGCTCCGTACCAGTCATAGTACTTGAACATACTGAACTCAGGCTGAACCATCATGGCAGGTATACCATAAGCCTCCGCCAGTATGATTCCATGAAGACTGGACGATATCACATATTCCACACTCAGCAAATCATCGATAAATTTCCGATAATCGTCTGTTTTGATGTCAATTAATTTATAGCTTTCTCCCAGTACTTCGGGATTGTTCAGATATTTTGACCCGTTCTTATGGGCGACAATTCCATATTTATATTTCTTTTCAACCGTTTTCGGAAAGTAAATTTCTGTCATCAGCGTAGCAGGGTCGCCGTAGATTTCGGGAACGTCATAACCGTACTCCATCAACATCATTCTTGTTACAGGGCCTCTTACCGCCCTGATATCCAGATTTCTGTCCTTGATACGATATCCCAGCGTCGTATACAGAATACCGCTTCCCCATACTGTACCGTCCTGTATGCCTGCGGTAATGACACTTCCTATGGCATAAAGATGTTTTGTTCCGCTGACTTCCTTGTTCAGATCTGTTCCTTTAAGTCCCAGCATATATTCCACCACTACGGGAGAAATCGCATCGCCAAGATTCGGTTTTCCTGCCCAGTAATTGAGATTGACTCTGTTTTTCTTTGCCTTGTTTTTCGGACTGAGTAAGACAAAACGATTGGCAAAAGGTTTCATCAGTCCTACAGCAATATGTTTTGATTTACCGTCTAATTTCAGAACGGCACTTTTTGACTTTTTCATTTTCCTGACCTAACCTTTCGACTTGAATCTGAGTACTTTTTTAATCGCTTTCCGCTTGATAAGACAGACTGCCAGAACAATCGCCACCACAATATAACGTACCAGCGGATACGGATACAGCAACAGTATACCGAAACAGCACAATGTTGACAAAATACCGATAGTCCATGTGGGAACTATGGGAATGACATCTGTGTCGGGCATATTCTTTTTCAGCAATATTTTCGCAAACAACGTATGCATGAACGCATAAATAATATCGCTGAGTAATGTTGTATATGCTGCCGCCACAAATCCGAAAATCGGTATTAACCAGAGATTCATCGCAATATTAATCGCCGCCCCCGTAAATGACGACAGAGATACCAGTTTGTTTCCTGAAAAATACAGCTCAATGCTGGCGTACATATTGAAAATAAATGCCCACAATACGCCTGCCGCAACAGGGGGAATAACGTCCAGTGCTTCCGCATACTTTTCGGGAAAAACAATCGTAAATATTTCGGGCATGACAAGACAGATACCCATTATCAGCACCGCTACCAGTGCCAGCAACGGATAAACCGCTTTCCGTACACTGTTGCCCTCACCCTTGCTCATTTTCTGATACATCCACGGGTTGACAGCGTTAATCAATGCCTGTGTGATAACCTGTGCCGCTACCCCCAACGTATAGGCAACATTATAGATTGCTGCCGCTGTCTTGCTGACAATCTCGGCTATCATGATACGGTCTGACTGTATCAGTATTACATTGGAAAGATAATGCGGTATCAACGGCAGATTGAACGAAAACGCAAATTTCCAGTATTTTCGGTTGACAAGCTTTCTGCTTTTTCGGAGGGTAAGGAACAATGTCGCCATTCCTACCAGAAAAGATGCTGCTGCTCCACACCAGTTTTTCATGTCAGCGGGAGAAATTCCCTGCGGACACAGCCACACACCCAGTACAGGTACGAAAATCGTACTTGCCGAATAGACAAACGTCACTATCAGCAACGGTCTGTACTGATAGTCATACCGCATTCTCAGCGACCACAACAGCATAATACCATAACCTATCAGGTCTATGCACATGGCATTATACTGACTGACACCAATTTTCATCCAGTCGCCGAAAATTATTGTACTGACATCTATCAGCACAAAACTGATGATACAAAGTACAATGGTAAGTCCCTGCATGGCTGAGGTGAAAACATCTTTGTCTTTCGGATAACGCACCATCGCCACATAAAATACGCCGTTTGCTCTGCCCAGTGCCAGTGTAGCAAAAATGAAGATGACCGACATCCATGAAGTGTATAAGGTAACTGTTCCGTAATCGTCTACCGTCATGATATTGGCAAATATCGGTAACGATAAAAATTTAATTCCCGACTGGAAACAACTGCATACCACAAACCACAATCCCGCTTTGGCAGGTGTTGACATGGATTTGTATTTTTTCAGAAATCCGTTCAATATTTTTCCTCCGATACCGCTTTGTTATAATTTATACCGTTTTATCCCGCTGTCCG
>CACYBZ010000117.1 GCA_902772795.1 uncultured Ruminococcus sp.
ACCGTTCTGACTTGTCGGGTAGGATTGTAATTGAATTTTAGTGACAACCGCTACAACCTGAACAATCACCACCGCAGGAGTGTACACCTTCCACTGTTTCAGGGTCTGCTCCTTCGGCACACTGTGTGATGATTTCAATAACTTCCTGTACCTTGGCTTCCAGTGCCGTCTTGGACTGATTATATGCCGACATATTTTCATTTGCCATAATCTTGCTGTAATATTCTCTCAATTCCTGATTCATCTTGGCAATTTTTTCATTATCCTTTTCTTTTTTGGACGACTCTTCATTAATAGCGATTCTTTTGAGATTGAACTCACCGATTAACTCCTGCAAAACCGTATCACTTTCACAAGCCTTTTCTGCCGACTTCAAAGCGATATAATCTGCGTCTTTCTGAATTTCCTTACCGATGTTTCTTGCCATTTCAACCATGTTCATTTTGATTTCCTCCGTTGATTCAAATTGTTTTTCCTTTTAATATCCAGTTTTTCGCCTCGGTAACTTCTACGTCGCAGAACTGCCCGATAAGATTTTCATTACCCTGCAATTCTACAATAATGTTTCCCGAAGTTCTTGCCTGTAATTCCGTGCCGTGGTTGGTATATCCTTCCACGAGAACACGATATTGTCTGCCTACCATATCCGCACAGCGTCTTGCCGATATTTTTTCCTGCGTTGCCAGAAGTTCCTGAAACCATCTGTTTTTTTCTTCGTAACTTATGGGGTCGTCCATTTTTGAAGCGGGTGTTCCCTTTCTCGGAGAATAAATAAACGTGAACAGTGAGGTAAACCCGACTTCTTCCACCAACGACAGCGTTTCTTGAAAATCTTCATATGTTTCCCCGGGAAAACCGACAATGATATCACTTGTCAGCGATACATTCGGAATTTTTTCTTTGGCATAGCGAATAATTTCCAGATATTTTTCCCTGTCATAGTGACGGTTCATGCGTTTTAAAATGCGGTCACTGCCACTCTGAAAAGGTAAATGCAGATGTGTGGAAATATGCTTGCTGTTGGCTATTGTGTCTATCAGTTCTTTTGAACAGTCTTTCGGGTGTGATGTCATAAAGCGGAGTAAGTAATCCCCTTCTATTTTGTCTATCTCAGTGATAAGCTGAGCAAACGTCATTTTCTTGTCGTCCGACAGCCCTTTACCATAGGAGTTGACATTCTGTCCCAAAAGCGTAATTTCCTTGTAACCGCTTTCAATCAGCGATTTTGCTTCATTGATGACAGTTTCAGGTGTTCGGCTTCTTTCTCTGCCTCTCACGTAAGGCACAATACAATACGTGCAGAAATTGTCGCAACCGTACATTATTGGCAACCATGCCTTGAACGTTCCGTCACGTCTTTTCGGAATGTCTTCATAGATAACGGTGTCCTGACTTCCTCTGACAATCAGTCTTTTGCCGTCCACAAGACACTGATACATCATTTTCGGCAAATCATGAATACAGTTTGTTCCGAATACCAGCCCTACAAAAGGAAAACTTTTGTGAATTCTCTGGGCAATATGCTCCTGTTCCATCATGCAGCCACACAAAGCTATCAGTATGGACGGGTGCTTTCTTTTTAACGACTTCAACGCCCCTACATTGCCGAATACCCTGTCTTCAGCGTGTTCTCTTACCGCACAGGTGTTGAACAGAATAAAATCCGCATTGTCAGGAGTATCGGTAAATCCGTATCCCATTTCTGCCAGAAGTCCTTTTACCTGTTCGCTGTCCGCTACATTCTGCTGACAGCCATATGTTCGGATAAATGCAAGCGGTTGTTCCCCTCTCTTGCGTATCTCCATCACCTGTTCGACCAATGAAATATATTGTTCTGTTTCGTTCCTATTCTGCACCGACAACTACTCCATTCTTAAAACTGTACCACTTATCATAACATAATTATCAACAATTATCAATTATTTTTTTGTATAAAATTTTCCTTGTTTGCAGGGGCTCCGTCCCTGAACCCCGCAAGCCTCCCAAAAGGCTTGACCGAAACTTTAAAGTGAAATCTGCTGTCGCAGATTTCGGACAACGTAAAGGAAAAATCCGAACGAAGTGAGCCTCAAAAGTTTTTGTCCAACTTTTTTCAAAAAGTTGGTGGGATTTTTAAGGGCGAAGCCCTTAAAC
>CACYBZ010000118.1 GCA_902772795.1 uncultured Ruminococcus sp.
CAGCAGATTTCGCCTTAAAAGTTTCGGTCAAGCCTTTTCAAAGGCTTGCGGGGTTCAGGGGCAGAGCCCCTGACAGGGGTTCGGGGACAGCGTCCCCGAAAAAATAAAGGAGGGATTTTCTGTGCATTATGACACACTTTCACAGCTGATAAAGGGTAACAGGCAGGTACGACGCTATTTTCTTTCGCAACCTGTATGGCTACAAATTGAACTGCATCACTTTAATGACTGCATTCACTGTGAAGAACAACTCTACTACTCCGTTGACCTGCTCATACAACAAAGAACAACCGACAATCTCTTTGAATGATTGTCGGTTGTTCCTGTCAGGTATCTTCCAGACCTTTTAATGCGTCCATTTCTTTTTTGTCAATCCTGATTTTGCCGTCCTTGATAATTCTGACATCTTTTACCTTATAGGTTGTTGCCACCGCACTCTGCGATTTATCCAGCACCACTTTAAGCACTCCTGTCAGAATATTCTGCTCCACGACTGTTCCCCTGCCGTCGGGTGTGCTGACAATTGCACCTACTTTCGGGGTAGTCTTATACAGTTCGTTATAGGTATCCTGTTCGTATTTCAGGCAACACATCAGCCTGCCACACACACCTGACAATTTCGACGGATTCAACGATAATCCCTGTTCTTTCGCCATCTTGATGGACACCGGCTGAAATCCTCCAAGATAGGACGCACAACAGAACGGCCGTCCGCATACACCGATTCCCCCCAGCATCTTGGCTTCATCTCTTACACCGATTTGCCTCAGTTCGATTCTGGTACGGAATACACTCGCCAGATCCTTGACCAATGCACGAAAATCAACACGTCCGTCAGCCGTGAAATAAAACAATATCTTGTTTCTGTCAAACGTATATTCCACATTGACCAGCTTCATGCCCAGACGGTGAACGGCAATTTTTTCTTCACAGATTCTGAATGCTTCCTGTTCTCTTCGTCTGTTTTCCGTGATGGTTTCTCTGTCATCGTCAGTAGCCTTTCTGATAATCGGCTTGAGCGGGTGGGTAATGCTTTCTTCACTGATTTTTCGGTTAGCCATAGCGATTTCACCGCTTTCTACCCCTCGGGCTGTTTCCACGATGACAATATCTCCTGAATTGTATTTTATTGACTTCGGGTCGAAATAATAAATCTTTCCGACTTCCTTGAATTTAACACCGACTACTTCTTTCATTTTTTCCTCCTTAATTCCGAACAAAGCCATGTGCCGAACAGATTCATATTGATATTACTGTTGAGTCTGTCCAGAGCAATATGCAGTGTTTCCGACATTTCCGACAATACCGAAAATTCTATCGTATCCCCCAATAATTTTTCAACGTCATTTTCTGCCCGTCCTGTAATACGATAACGTACAGCATTCCCCACAATTTCCGTCAGATTTTCGGTGACACTCTTTGCTGTCATACGGTCGCTGAGTGTACGCAAGGCACACAACAGCGAATATCCTTTGGTATCTGTCAGGTGACGGGCAATTTTCAGTGCAGTTTCATACGACTGTTGTGAGGATTCATCATTGTCATAGGTATAGTCAAGCGAATAGACCGTTACCCGTGAAAGAATGGTATCCAGCAGTTTCTTCGCCGACTCGCAACAGAAAATAAATAATACCGATTGTGGCGGTTCTTCAATCATTTTCAGCAAGGCATTCTGTGCCTGTATCTGCATTTTGTCAGCGTGGGGCAGAATATACACTTTCAGACGTGCTTCATTCGGAATAATATAAGCGTCTGCACAGATAGTACGCACTTCTTCCACATTGACAACTTCCGTTTTGCCGAAAAGTCGGGCTGTATAGATATCGGGGTGATTACCGCTCTGTGCCTTGATACACGCCTGACAAATATGACAGGGCTTATCGTCTGCATGACATACCGCCCATTCACTGACTTTTCGGACAGTTTCGGCAAGTTGTTTTTCATTTCGGCTTTCCAGCACGACGGCATGAGATAATCTGCCTGACTGTAAATCCTGTTCCAGCCGTTGAAATCCGCTGTTTTCATATCCGCTCAAGTATGCTTCCTCCCCTTCTGACTTCTTTCCGTCTGAAAAAACGGGACAAAATTCCTGTTGTATCATAATTATAGTATAAGTCTGTGTGATAATCAATGCTTTTGAAAACTGTCACAAATGAAAATTTACAGGACAATATTGAATTTGCCTCGGATTAAGTATATAATACCATAAAAGTAGGAATTCGTCAAAGGAGTAATGACTAATGGAAATGACAAATAAACTTGTCAATGATATTCTGGAAAGTTATCGGAAATATCCGTCTACGGCAAGAATTGATGAAGACAACATTGTCAACAGGGAAATATTGATTGACATTGTGGAGGAACTGCGGAAACTGCTTTTTCCCGGATTTTTCGAGAAAAACAAGGTGGATTCGGAATATCTGCAATACGCTGTCGGAAAGAGAATTGAAACCATACAATACCATCTGAAAATACAGGTGGCAAAAGCTCTGGGCAACTGTGAGGACTGCGGTGAAAATGAACGGTGCTGTATCCTGAAAGAAGCTCAGAAAATTGTCAATACATTTATGCAGCGTATCCCGACCATACGGGAATATCTGGCTACGGACGTACAAGCCGCTTACAACGGCGACCCTGCTGCCTACAGTACAGATGAAATTGTCTTTTGCTATCCCGGAGTATTTGCTATCACCGTTTACCGTATCGCTCATGAACTTTTTGTACTGAACGTACCTATGATTCCCCGAATTATCAGCGAATATGCCCACGGTCTTACGGGAATTGATATTCACCCAGGAGCTACCATCGGCAAATATTTCTTTATTGACCACGGTACAGGTGTCGTTATCGGTGAAACTACCGTCATCGGCAACAATGTCAAGATATATCAGGGCGTGACACTCGGCGGTCTTTCCACAAGAAAGGGTCAGCAACTCAAAGGCGTAAAGCGTCACCCCACTATCGGCGACAATGTCACCATCTATTCCAATACTTCTGTACTCGGCGGTGATACCGTCATTGGCGACGGTACAACTATCGGCGGTAATTCGTTCATTGTCCGCTCCGTGTCGTCCAATATGAAAGTCACCACCAAAAACCCTGAACTGGAATTTTCCGTCAGCAAACCACTCAACACAGACGGCGAATTCTGGGACTGGATTATCTGAATACAGAAAGACAGACGACCGAAAAGCCGTCTGTCCCAAGGAGTATTATGAAAAAAGTTATAGTCACAAAATCAACAAAAATACAACAGATTCTGTATTTTTTCTTTGCAACATAATAATATCACTCTATGTGGCATATG
>CACYBZ010000119.1 GCA_902772795.1 uncultured Ruminococcus sp.
CCACTAATGTACTCCTTTCTATGAGTACACATTAACACATTTTGGCACTTTTATCAATGTATTTTATTACTTAACTTTCCTCCTTTTCAGAAAAATTCCTTTCCCTCACTCCGAACATCGTGAGCTTTGAAAGTTTTTGTCAAACTTTTTTCAAAAAGTTTGTGGGGTTCAGGGGCGAAGCCCCGATGGGGGTTCGGGGGCAACGTCCCCGACAAAAGTAGAGGATTCTTTCGGCAAAACCGCATGTTTTTTCATGAGCTGTTCTATCGTTATTTCTCCGGAATAACGTATCGTGGCGAAAACAATCGAAACAACAATAAACAGAAAAATAAATTTTTCCAGCTTTCCAAAATCGCCACTGAACATGATTTTCAGTATAGCACCCCCATAACACAACAGGGAATCAGATACAGAAAATTTACAGGTATAAACAATCCCATTATCTGATAGCACAAAGTACTTCCCAGAAATATCATTATGTTATAAATGGTTTCTTTACTTTTTTCTGAATCCATTTTCTCAGCCATATTATTACTATCACTGTCAGAATAATACTGACAAAAATCCCCTCAGCATTAATAATCACATACTCGTCCTGTTGTTTAAACGGGAAAAACTGCAGGGTAAACAACCATAATACAACAAGGACAACTATCTTCAACAAAGGTGTCATTTTCTTACCAAATGCTTCCGTATCATCGGCATCTTGATGTGTCTGCTGAAAACGTGCGTTCGGCAATTTCTGTAATCTTTCCAACATACCGTCATAAGGATTGAAATCTTCAGGAAAAGGACTGTTTTCTTCGGATAATTGTTCAGTCTGTGTTTCGGTCAGGTCATTTTCTGTTTCCGAACGGACATTATCATTTTCCATTATCCTTCACCTCCGCAAAAGATTTTTTCTCTGTGTCAAATATCATCAGTCCAGTTCAATACCAAATATTTTATACGTAGCTGACTCGGTAGGCTGAGCAACATGTTTATCAATAATTTCCTGTACTGCCAACATTCTGGAATAATGCACCATGGAAAAAATCAGAGAAAGAGCAACAAACAAAAAAACTATCTTTTCTGACATTCCCAAATCATCACTGAAAAGCAAAACGATGAGAATAATTATCATCACAAAAACAGGAATCAGATAGACAAAACTCAGCGGTATAAAAAACGTCATTATCTGCATGACAAATGTCACCGCCAGAAAAGCAATTATCGTATAAATTGTCATTCTGTCTTTATTCTCAAACCATTTTCCCAGTTGTTTTACAACAACAACTGTCAGAGCAATAATAATGGCAAATCCCAGAATATTGATAATATGAATTTCTAATTCCCGAAACGGCAAAAACTGAAAGGCAAATATCCATAACTCAATAATGACAACTATCTGCAATATTCCTGTTATTCTTTTTGCAAGGTTCTTTGTTTCTACGGTATACTGCTGTGTCTGTTCAACATGGTCATTCCGAATTTTCTTTAACCTTTCCAGCATACCATCGTAGGGATTAATATCCTGCGGTTCTGTCTGCCTGTCTTCTGACAGATGAGTTTTTTCCTGTTCAGAATACCCCATCTGATTTTCTGACAGGTCTACTGTATGGCGGTTTTCGTCATTATCCATGGCACTACCTCCGCTATTTATATTTTCATCAGAACAAAACTCTGTGCCTCAAAACATAATTTCTGATTTTCTATACTGACATCTCCTATCTGATAGATAATATTTTTGACTTCACCATCAAAATCTATACACTGCTTTTCTCCGCTCGGGTTGACACCGATAATAAAATTACCTCTCTTATATACAAACGGATATTTGTTTCTTTCAGCGTAGATTACCTCAAAGTCACCGTCTGCACCCAGATCGTCATTATTTTCACGGCGTATTCTGATAATATCCTTGACGACATTGAAAATGGAATCGGTTTTATTCTGCTGATTTTCAACAGTCGGGGCATCGTCTGACTTATCTACAGGAAGATAAAGTTTGTCTTCTTCTGCTTCGGAAAATCCTAAATTTTTGCCGTCAGTCCATTGCATAGGTGTTCTTGAACCTGTACGGGTAAATCCGCCCTCTTTACTGGTCAGATCTCCCTGATAACGCATACCGATTTCATCGCCGTAATACAGGAACGGTACACCAGGCATAGTAAATATCGTACAGAAAGCCAGTTTACGTGCCGTTTCGTCAAGGTTGTTGGTCATACGGGGAATATCATGGTTACTGGTAAACATACTGATATAACCGCAATCTTTGGTCGCCTTGAGATTAGGTACATATTCCTCCGTAAAGACGGTAACATCTCCCTTACCGTTCTTACTGAAAAAGCTCCTGTCTTCTCCATCTACCAGATAACGGAAAAGCGTACTGTAACCGTTTCCACGGTGGTCAAGATAGAAATCCATGTGGAATCCCGCTTTGAACAAAGAACGTACAGGATTACACCATTCCGATACCAATGCCGCTTCGGGATAATCCTTGTCCAGCATTTTACGGATATCTTTCCATATTCTTGCGGTAGCTACTTTTTCATCATCGTTCTTGACAAGAGAGTCCGCCATATCTACTCTGAATCCGTCACAACCCTTATCCAGCCAGAAACGCATGATATCCTTGAGTGCTTCAACGGTTGCAAGACAGTCGGGGTGATCGCAGGGCAGTTGCCATTCAGGGTGAGTAATCTCATGGAATCCATAGTTCAAAGCCGGCTGTGAACTGAAATAATTGACCATATAGTTACCGTCACGGTCAGTAATACCTACCAGCATACGGTATTGTGGAGGTGCGTCCCATGCAGATTTCGTCCAGATATAACGGTTGGAGTACTCGTTGGGAACGGGATCTTTACTTTTAATAAACCATTCATGTGTATCCGAAGTATGGCCGGGAACTAAATCCAGCAGAATTTTCATGTCTTTCTCGTGAGCAACGGCAAACAGTCTTTCCAGATCCTCATTTGTACCATAGCGGGAAGCCACTTTCTTATAATTCCGAACATCATACCCTGCGTCCATAAAAGGAGAGTCGTAACAAGGATTTAACCATATCGCATTGCAACCAAGACTTTTAATATAGTCCAGTTTTTGTATAATTCCGTTGATATCCCCGATACCGTCCCCGTTACTGTCGTAAAAGGACTGAGGATAAATTTCATAAAATACAGTGTTTTTTAACCATTTCGGCATTTTTTATTCCTCCGTTAATGTGGTATTTACAGAACTGTCAACAATTCTATAACAATACTTTACAAAAAAATCATGCGAATTGCAAGTGTTTTTGCCTAAATTTATCCCTTAAATTTCTGTATTACCGTTTATTAGGAAATTATCCCTGAAAATGATTACCGTCCTGAAAATTCCTATTGCACATCGGTTGTACGGTTAATATTATATAAATATAGTCTGAATCTGCTGAAGAAAGGTATA